>DASWLV010000198.1:0-3637 GCA_036400075.1 Pyrinomonadaceae bacterium | reverse complement strand
ATAAAACAAAAACTTTGAATCGGAAACTTAATAAAAATCGTTTGAAATATTTGTCACAAATTCTAACTTAGCGGTGTTCTTATAGTGACGAGCGGCAAACGAGTCGAACGGAGAAATGCACGGAGAGGCGAAAATATTGTCCGGCGTAATGGCACAAACGGCGGCGCAGACGGCAAGTGAAAAGATCGAGTTTGACGAGGCTTTCACGCTTCATCATCGCACGGTTTTTCGTGTCGCGCGCGGCGTCGTGCAGGACGCTGCGCTCGCCGAAGACGTGACGCAGGAAGTTTTCATCCGGCTTTATAAAAATCTCGATTCGGTGCCGACTGATGATTTATTGAAAGCGTGGCTGATCAGAGTGACGATGAACGTCGCGCGAAATGCTTTGCGCGGAAACTTTAGGGCAACGGCAAGGGACGATGCGTTCTTCAAAGAAGCGGAAGCAAATTACACCGCCGAACCGGAACTCGATTACGAGCGAAAAACCGAAATCGAGGAAGTTCGGAAAGCGTTGGCAAAAGTGAAAGAGCCGATGCGTAGTTGCTTGATGCTCAAAGAACAGGGAATGTCTTACAAGGAAATCGCCGTCACCCTCGGATTAAACGAAACCAGCATCGGAACTTTTGTCGCTCGCGCCCGCAAAGAGTTTTTGCGGTTTTACGGGAAAATTGGGATAAAACAATGAAACACATAGACATCGGGACAATTCACGCATTTTTGGACGGAGAGCTTTCGGGCGATGCGTTGGAATTTGCAGCTTCGCATTTTTCGATTTGCGATGCCTGTTCAAATCTAATGCTCGAAGCCGAAAACGAAACCGACGCCGTAATGCAGGCATTTTCCATCGAAAACGCTTACGTCGTGCCGACGCAGCGAATCTGGGCGCGAATCAACAACGAAATAGATCAGCTCGATTCGATTCCCGCATCGGCAAGGCAGCCGGTTTCGATTTGGCAAACCGCTTTTGGTTTGCTGGGGTTGAACAGCTTGCCGCAATTTGCCGCGCCGACCGCCGGCTTGGCGCTGGGCGCGGCGCTTATCGCTTTCTTTTCGTTTTCAGGCATTTTCCGACAAGCAAATCCCGAAAATAATTCCCCAATAATTGCTCAAAATGAAAATCCGCCGTCAACTATTGTTAATGTTAAACCGCCCGATTCAAATCCTTCGGTTGCACAACCGGCAACTGCGCCTTCAATCACAATAAAAAATGAAGCGCAGAAACGACTTGGCGGTTTTGAAGCGGTAAAAGCAAATTATCGTGTCGAGGCAAAACCGAAAGTTGTTACTCCGAAAATAATCAAAAATCCTCCTGTCAAAAACGTTGATTTAAACGCGCCTTTGGTTGAAGAAAGATTGTATTTGGAAGCGATTAACGGTTTATCCGAAACGGTCGCTTCGACCAATGAAGCCGTAATGCGTCCGAGCTTTCGCGTTGAATACGAGCAGAACATTGCGATGATAGACAAAGCGATTGAAAAAATGCAGCGACAGGTGCGCCGCAATCCGAACGACGAAAACGCGAAACGCATTTTGTTCGCTTCGTACCAGAATAAAATTGATTTGCTCAACACCGTTGCAGAAAAATCGCAATTGATGGCGACGATACGGTGAAAACTAGAATGAAAGCTTACTTGAACAAAATGGTTTTGCTTCTGGCTCTCGCGGGCGCGGTGAATTTCGCCATTCTCGCACAGGCAAAAGCAAAGACCGCTTGCCCGGAAGAAACCTCCAAGCTGGCTTCTTTTGTCAAAGCGGAAGCCGAATTGGATCCGCCGGTCGAAAAAGCCATTGCGTCGGACGCCCGACCGACGGTTACGTTCTGCGTTTCGGAAGGCAACGTCAGCGTGCGCGGTTGGCGGCGTAACGAAGTCCGCGCGCTGGTTGAAGACGGAAAGCTCGGTTTTAAAGTTCTCAAGCGTAATGCCGACAAAGCCGCAAGCTGGTTGACGATTGTCGGTTTCGACCCGAAAGAGCCTGTTAAGCCCGGTCAGTATAGAAGAAACGAATGTCTCAGCGGTTCAAACATTGAAATCGAAGTGCCGCAGGGAGCCGTTGTTGATATTATAAGTCGTAACGCCAATTTTAAAGTAGAATCAGTTGCTAAAATCAAAGTTGTAAACGTTAACGGCGACGTTTTAATCAGAGATGTCCGAGAGGAAGCCGAAATTTCAAGTTTATCCGGAAACGTCGTCGCAGAAGATTCAACCGGTAAAGTAAAACTAAAATCCACCACTGGAAACGTCTTTGGGATTAGATTAAAACCGCTTAATGATACCGATTCGCTTAGCGCTAATAGCGACAGCGGAAACGTCACGCTACAGGATGTCGGGCACGCCCGGATCGTAGGCGGCTCTTCAAACAGCAATCTGAATTATTTTGGCTCGGTCGTTGCGGGCGGAGTTTACGATTTCAAAACAGTCACCGGCGCGGTTACGTTGTTTTTGCCGTTAAAATCATCGTTTCAATTGAGCGCGACGACAAACTCAACTTTACAAACAAACCTTCCGTCATTTAAACCAACCCTTCAAAGTAAACCGGGACAGACGCCCCGCCGAATCGTCGGAGTTTACGGCGATGGCGACGCGACGATTAATTTGGTCTCGTTCGGCGGCGCACTGAGACTTCAAAAACAACAGGTAAATTAACTTCATTACAGCCGCAATTCCACTTGAGCGAATCAACATTGCATGTACGGTTCAGTACCGCGAACGGTAGTGAGCGGGTTTGTTAATTGACCCGCTCACTACCGTTCGCGGTACTGAATCTGATGCCTGACTTAACCGTACGCTGATTCCATAACCGCTCTAAAGCGGTAGCAAGGCAAATATAAAAACAACTGAAATTTGCTTTAAACTTGCGCTTCCTTTTTCATTTTTGGCAATCTTAGAAAAATGAAAATTGCCGCCGAATCGCGCCGAAAAATCGAAGAATTTTTCCGAATTTACTTTAAAGACGAGAATTTGGTTTTGCCCGAATTCAGCATTTACTGCGGTTTTTGGGCGCGCACGATTTGCCGCACATTCAAAATCAGCGGTATTACGCTCGGAAGGCGCATTTTTATTGACCCGGCTTTTGTCACAATTAATCTCGCCGAAGGAAAAATTTACGCTCCGTTTGAATTAATCGTCCACGAAGCGACGCACGTTTTGCAGTACGCGAGAGAAGGTTTTTTCGGGTTTTTAACGGGTTATCTGAAAGAATGGTTCGCTTTTTTGCGCGAGCAGGGAAAACGCGATGTGCAAACTCGCTGGCAAGCGTATTACGCCATCAAACACGAGGCAGAAGCGCGCGAGGCGGCAACGGCTTACGTCGAATGGAAAACCAAGCTTGCCAAAGCAAAAAAGGAAAGCCCGGAAATTGAGCAAATCTGATTCGGCTTTCCTTTTTCCGCCAAAAATTCTTTACTCATCCGTGATTTCAAAATTAACCATCTCTTTTCTTACTTCTTCGAGCGCACTTCTGGTCGGTTTGTGTTTGGCGGCGTCCATTCCGACGCGCGGGCGTGCGTTGCGCTGAAGCTGCTTGCTGCGCTGCGCTGCGACTAGAATCATTCGGTATTTCGAATCCATCACCGGCGGTCGTTTTTGTTCGTTTCCATCAAGATTTTCGTTTTCTTCCATAATCATCATCTCCAATA
>DASWLV010000197.1:0-12228 GCA_036400075.1 Pyrinomonadaceae bacterium | reverse complement strand
TTGCCGTTTTAACTTAAAACGGCAACTTTTTTGGAGTGAAAACTCGGTTAATAAAACGTGGTGATGATGTGTTGCATTTTATTAAGAATTCATCACGGCTAATCGAGCGACTTTCGTCATTTCTGAATTATTCCTCATCTTGCCGCAATTTTTCCAGAACCGAAAAATCTTCGAGCGTCGTCACGTCACCTGCAACATTTCCGCTGGCAGCAAGTTCTCGCAAAAGTCGGCGCATAATTTTGCCCGAACGGGTTTTCGGCAAAGTGTCTGTGAAACGAATATCGTCGGGTTTTGCCAGAGAACCGATTTCTTTGGCGACATGCGCGCGTAATTCGTTTTTGAGTTCTTCGCTGCCTTTTCTGCCGCCTTCGAGCGTGACGAAAGCCGAGATTGCCTGACCTTTTAATTCGTCCGGTCTGCCGACGATGGCGGCTTCGGCTACGGCTTCGTGCGAAACCAGCGCGCTTTCGATTTCCGCCGTTCCCAAACGGTGACCGGAGACGTTGATTACGTCGTCAACGCGCCCCATAATCCAGTAATAACCGCGCGAGTCGCGCCGCGCGCCGTCGCCCGCAAAATAAACGCCGGGGATTTCCGACCAATATTGTTTTCGATAACGCTCGTCGTCGCCCCAAATCGTCCGCAGCATCGCGGGAAACGGCTTTTTGACGACGAGATAACCGCCTTCGTCAGTGCCGACTGATTTCCCTTCTTTGGTCATAATGTCAATGACAACGCCGGGAAACGGTCTTGTTGCAGTTCCGGGAACTGTCGGAGTCGCGCCCGGCAACGGGGAAATCATAATCGCGCCGGTTTCGGTCTGCCACCAGGTGTCAACAATCGGACATTTTTCTTTACCGATAACTTTGTGATACCACATCCAGGCTTCAGGATTGATCGGCTCGCCGACGGTTCCAAGCAATCTCAAGCTGGACAAATCGTGTTTCAAAGCCCATTGCTCGCCCCATTTGATAAAAGCCCGAATTGCGGTCGGCGCGGTGTAGAAAATATTAACGCGGTGACGCTCGATGATGTCCCAAAAACGGTCGGGCGCGGGATAATTCGGCGCGCCTTCGTACATCATCACGGTCGCGCCGTTTGCAAGCGGTCCGTAAACGACGTAAGAATGTCCCGTTACCCAGCCGATGTCAGCCGTGCACCAATAAACGTCCTCGTCTTTTAAATCGAAAACCAACTTCGTGGTTAGGGCGACCTGCGTTAAATAACCGCCCGTCGTGTGCAAAATGCCTTTCGGTTTTCCGGTCGTTCCTGAAGTGTAGAGAATATAAAGCGGATGCTCCGAATCCAATTCTTCCGCCGGACAATTGGCGTCAACGATTCCCATCATTTCGTGCCACCAATGGTCGCGCCCGATTTGCATTTTGATTTCGGATTTGGTGCGCTGATAAACAATAACGTTTTCGACCGTCGGACATTCCCGAACGGCTTGATCAACCGCCGTTTTCAAAACGATTTCCGTTCCTCGCCGAAAACCGCCGTCGGCTGTCACAACCAATTTGCAGCCGCAATCGTTAATCCGGTCGCGGACAGCATCGGCGGAAAAACCGCCGAAAATCACGGTGTGCGTCGCGCCGATGCGCGCGCAGCCGAGCATCGCAATCGCCAATTCCGGCACGAGCGGCATATAAAGCGCCACGCGGTCGCCGGTTTTAATTCCCATTTTCTTTAAAACATTGGCAAATTTTGCGACTTCGGCGTGAAGCTGCTGATAAGTCAAAGTTCTCTGGTCGCCCGGCTCGCCTTCCCAGATAATTGCGGCTTTGTTGCGCCGCCAGGTTAAAAGATGCCGGTCGAGGCAATTGTAGGAAGCGTTGATTTTCCCTCCGACAAACCATTTGGCGTGCGGCTCGCGCCATTCGAGAATCGTGTCCCAATGGCGAAACCAATGAAGATTGTGCGCCTGCGAAGCCCAAAAGCCTTCCATATCGGCTTCGGCTTCGGCATACATTCGCTCGTATTCTTCAAAGCTCTTAACGTGCGCTTTTTGGGCAAATTCGTGAGGCGGCGTAAAAACCCGGTCTTCGTGCAAAATTGATTCGATGGCGATTTGATTGTTAGACATTATTCCTCTCCAATCGGATAATTTTCAAAATTATCCAATAACAAAGTTTTTTTCCACTGTCCGGCTTAAATCGGTCGCTCGTTTGGGTTGGTTTCATTAAATTCGTCCCACATCCGCATGTTGTGCGTTTCCGGCAGCATTACGGAGCCGATAATAAATGTGATTCCGGCGACGATCATCGGGTAAACGAGACCGGCGTAAATATTGCCCGTATAAGCGCAAGCAAACAGCCCGATGGTCGGCAGCAAACCGCCGAAAACTCCGTTGCCGATGTGGTACGGCAGAGACATCGAGGTGTAGCGGATTTTTGCCGGAAACGCTTCGACTAAATAAGCCGCAATCGGCGCGTAAACCATTGTCACAAACAGCATTTGAACGAAAATCAAAAGCGTCAGCATAGTTATGTTCGGCGCGGTCGCCGCTGCTGCGGGCTGATTGTCCGCCGTCACCGGAGTTATTTTCGGCTCACCCGTTACCGGGTCAGGGACTGAGTGAATTGCAGCGACGTTGTTCCCGGCGTAATGAACCATCCCGTTATAAATCGGCAGATAGCAAATTACCGCCAGCAGACAGCCCGCCATCATAATTTTTTTGCGCCCGATTTTATCCGACAGCCAGCCGAAGAAAATAAAAAACGGAATTGCCAGCAAAATCGCCCCCGCGATGATGTAGCTGGCTGTTTGGCGCTCGATTTTCAAAATCGTCTGCATATAAAAGAGCGCATAAAATTGTCCGGTGTACCAGACGACGCCTTGTCCTGCTGTCGCGCCGAACAGTGAAATCAGGACGCGGCGACGGTTTTCGGGATTCATAAAAGCGTCAACGAGCGGTTTTGACGAAGCCATTCCGGTCGCTTTGATGTGCTGGAAAACCGGCGATTCTTTCATTTTCAGGCGAATGTAGAGTGACGCCAGAACCAGCACAATCGAGATGATGAACGGAAGCCGCCAGCCCGCGAAAAAGCTGTCAGCGCCGAACGCTTCTTTCGACATCGAATTTTGCAGCCCAATGATAACAGCCAGCGAAATCAGCAAACCGAGTGACGCCGTGATTTGAATAAAGCTCGTGTAAAAGCCGCGCTGCGCGTCCGGGACGTGTTCGGCGACGTAAACGGTCGCGCCGCCGTATTCGCCGCCCAAAGCCAATCCCTGCAAAATGCGCACAATAATCAGCGCTATCGGCGCTGCGAGTCCAATTTGGCTATAAGTTGGCAGAAAACCGACTGCCGCCGTTGCGCCGCCCATAATCAACAGCGTCACCAGAAAGGCGTATTTGCGACCGACAAGATCGCCGATGCGCCCGAAAAATAACGCTCCGAACGGGCGCACGATAAACCCGACCGCAAACGTCAGCAGATACATAATTAGCGCAAACGTTTCACCGGCTTCGGGCGGATAAAAAAGCGGTGAAATAATCGTGGCGAGACTGCCGAAAATATAAAAATCGTACCATTCGATCACCGTTCCGGCGCTCGAAGCGCCGATAACCTGCCAAATTTGCCCTTTGCTCAGTTCCCGACTAACAGGAACGCTCGAGGGCGATTGCATTTTTAGTTCTTCTGCCGACATAGACGTTTTTTTGCGTTATTTATAAATCCAAAAATTGTCACAGCGTTTCCGGTAAAAGCGTGTTCCGCTCCGCTGCGAAATGTTTTGCAAAAATTTCTGCAATTAAAATTGCGAAAAACCCGAATTAGGCTGCGCTCCGAAAACCGGCGGAGGCGGCGGCAGATGTTGTGCGAAATTATTCGGTCTGCCAAAGACGTGCAAGTAAGCTGTGAAATTTGCCGCCATCAAAATCGGGACCACAAATAAAATCCCGACGCCGCAGACCAGCGCACCGGCAAGAGCTATTAATCCTTCAATAATAAATAAACCGATGAGCGGGAAAAAGTTGCGCAAACCGGCTCGGACGCTTTGGGTTATCGCCTCGACCGCAGAAGCATTTTTCACGGCGATAAGCTGATAAATAAAAAACATCAACGCGCCGAAAACAAACGAAAAAATCAGATAAAACAGCGCAATCGCCAAAAAGGCGGGAATCAATGTTTGAAAAATTTTCGGGTCAAACTTTCCGCCCGGCGCAATCACGTCGGCTCCGAACCGGGAAATTCCAAAGACAAATCCAATCAGCACAGTCGTAACGCCGATGACAAATTGAAACAGCGTAAAGACGAGCGCCACAATCAAACAAGGCTGAAAAAATTTAAAACCCGCAAATAAATCGCCGAATTCGGGCGCTCCGCCGCTCGCTTTGCGTGACAGCGCGACATAAATGCCGCAAGTCAGAAGAGCGGAAAGCAGAATTGTCACCAAATTTGAAATGATGCCAAAGGCTTGCGCGATAAGCTGCGGAACGAGAACGGATGCCGCGTTTGCGGGCGTTCCCGCCGAAACAGCGCCGATTCCGCGCGAGACGATTTGCGAAATCGCTCCGACTACTCCGCCGACGGTTGCCGAAACGACAATAACTATCAAAGTCATCACCAGCGTCATCCCGAAAAACAGCCAGTAATCGCTTTTTATTAAAGCCCAGCCTTCCGAAACCGCTTCGGTCGGATGCACCGATCCTGATTCGTATTCCATTAATTTTCTCCGTTTAAAGTATTAGTCAGTGTATGCTCTATTTATCCGGTTGAGCGGCGAGATTCTAACACGAATTTTGTATCTTGCGCGCCGGAAATGTTTATCACTAACAAAATGAGCCGGGGGCGGAACTTTTTTTGTAGAAACGGCGTAATTTCATTTTGACAAAATGTTTTGTCGTTTTAAGATTTAGTCAGTTGCCGAAAAGAGGATAAAGGTGGCAGCAGCACAAGCATTGATGATTGATTCAGGCGCAGAATTAGTTCGCAAGTGTCGTGCAGGCGACGGCGCGGCTTGGGAGGAAATCGTTTCGACCTATTCGCGCCGGATTTTTAATCTCGCGTATCGTTTTACGTCGAACCGCGACGCGGCGGAAGATTTGACGCAGGAAGTTTTCGTGCGGATTTATCGCACGCTCGACCAATTCGATCAGCGGCAGGGCGATTTGCAAAACTGGCTGATGCGTCTGGCGCGTAATTTGATTATTGACGATTACCGCCGCCGCCAGCGCAATCCGCAGGACGCGCACGCCGAAGACGTTGAAGATCACGCTTTTCATCTGCCGTCCGTTACGGCTTCGCCGCAGCGCGAGATGGAGCGGCGCGAGCTTTCCGTGCAGGTGCAGGAAGGTATTGATAAATTGCCGGCGGATTTAAGAACGTGCGTTATTTTGCGCGACATCGAGGAGCTTTCGTATCAGGAAATCGTTGATTTATTAAAGATTCCCGAAGGCACTGTAAAATCGCGAATTAATCGTGGGCGCATCGAGTTGGCGAAAATACTGCGCCGGATGCGCGTCGTCGCGATGACGTAAAGCGGTTCAAAGTTCCAAGTTCAAGGTTCAAAGTTAACTCGCTTTCCAACCTTGAACCTTAAACCTTGAACCTTGAACTAGAAGACAAGTGGACAAACAATGTAATGACGGATAATTTACTTTGCAATCAATTTGAAGATTTATTGACCGACTACCTCGACGGCGCGTTGGAAAAGGGAACGAGTCGCGCAGTGGCTGCTCACGCTCTGCGCTGTCCGATGTGCCACGCGCTTTTAAACGAAGTAAAGCTCACTATCCAGTCTTGCCGCGAAGCGGAAGCTCCCGCGCCTTCCCTGCAAATGGAAGCCAGAATTCTGCAAATGACACATCCCGAATCGGCGATGTCGTGCGGGCAATTCGAAGAGCTTTTGACTGAATATCTCGACGGTTTTTTGCCCGCCGCCGTTTTCCATCGCTGGGAACGCCATGCTTATTTGTGCCAAAGCTGCACGGATTTGCCCGGCGAAGTCGTCCGCAGCATTGCCGTCTGCTATACCGCAAAAGCCGACGAATTGCCGGTTTCAGCCAGTTTGCACGCGCGAATTTTACAAGCTACTTTGGGAACGGAAAAAGCCGCCGAAGTGCGGATGCCGCTCGTTGAACAAATC
This sequence comes from Pyrinomonadaceae bacterium, assembly GCA_036400075.1. Taxonomy (GTDB): domain Bacteria; phylum Acidobacteriota; class Blastocatellia; order Pyrinomonadales; family Pyrinomonadaceae; genus JALZCH01. Next base: position 6,138 of record DASWLV010000197.1, on the reverse strand, counting down.
AAACAAGCTCTGCGCGATTTTCTAGCACCGATTTTACAGCCGGTTTTGACTCCGCAATTCGCCTCCGCCGCGACGATGATGCTACTCGCGTTTTTCCTTTTCACCAGCTCATCTTCCGACGGCAGCTTTTCGAGCGTTTTAAACACCGGATACAAAATGGCTGAACAAACTTACGCGCAAGGCGCGTCAGTCGTCGGCGCGAATATCGCCGAACCAATCAACGAACAAAACGGAAACAGACAAATCATTGTTCAACCCACGGGAGGCGGCGAGCAAAACTAATGACAAACTCCTGCGCTTTTCATCCGCATAATTTCGCCGCCGTGCAGTGTAATAGCTGCGGGCGCGGACTGTGCCCGGCTTGCGATCATCGCGTTAAAGGCTTTCCGTTTTGCGCCGATTGTATCGTTTCGGGCGTCGAGCTTCTTCGACTGCATCAGCAAAATCAGGGCGCTGGCGTCGGAGAGCGAAAAATCTCGCCGATAATTTCAGCCGTTTTATCGCTTTTCTGCCCGGGTTTGGGCGCGGCGTATAACGGTCAAACCGCCAAAGCAATCGTTCATTTCGCGTTTTTCGTCAGCTTGTTTCAAATGGCGATTTTGACCAACGGAATGGCGATTTTCGTTTTCGGATTTTTGGGAATGTGGCTGTTCGCGGCGGTTGACGCCTGGCGAATGGCGCGCTTGATTCGCGGCGGGTTAAAATCGGGCGCGGCGGAAGATTTGTGGATGCAGAAACTGATTGCCAAGCCGCTCGTCTGGGCGATTGCATTTATTACGCTCGGCACAATGTTTTTTCTGCATACAACGCTCGGTTTTCGGCTTCCGGTTCGTGAACTGCTGCCGCTTCTGCTCGTCGGACTCGGCGTTTACTGGCTGATCGGATATTTTAAAGCCAAAAAAGAACCGAAAGAAGAATATGATTTCAGCGCCAGAGTCGTGCGCGGAAATTTTCCGACCGCAACAAATTTTAATTCGGCAACAGAAGAGTTTCCGACTGTTGTTTCAAACCAGGCGTCTCGGTTTCAGAGATAAATTTGAAAACCGGGCGTGAAAAAGTTTATTCTGATTTTGAAAGTTTGGGAGTTATAAATTATGAATATGGGATTTTTAAAAACTGCGGGAGTTTTGGGCAGCCTCTTAACGCTAATCGCTTTGATGATCGCTTTCCTGCGTCAATTGATTGATTTGGTCGGTTTTATGATGATGGCGGTTAAGCTGGTTTTGTTTCTTGGCTTTATCGGATTATTCCTTTTTATCTGTTTGGTTGCTTATCGCACTTTCCGCGAGAGAAAACGTGAGCGCGACGAAGTTTAACTTTTTTATTTTTGCAAGAAAAAAGGCGGGATGTGTGTCCCGCCTTTTTTCTTTTTTATGAATTAAGCTTTAGAGCGGTTATGGAATCAGGGTACGGTTAAGTCAGGCATCAGAATCAGTACCGCGAACGGTAGTGAGCGGGTCAATTAACAAACCCCGCTCACTACCGTTCGTGGTGCTGACACGGACATACTGTGTTGATTCGCTCTAGAAATCAAAGCGAATGCCGAGTTGAAGCTCGCGATTGTAGCTCGAATTGAAAGTAAACGAAGGCGAACCGGAGACGAAAATGCGCGGAGTGGCAAAGTTCGTCGTTTGCGTTAAACGACCTCCGCCGGTCGTGGCGAAGCTGTAAAGCGCGTTGTTGACCGATTGCACGTTTGAACGGTTGAAGACATTAAAGCCTTCGGCGAAAAGCGATAAACGATAGCGCTCGCCGAAGCGAATGACACGTCCGAGACGAAGATCAAGCTGATAAGTGGGCGGCGTCGAAAATTGATTTCTCTTCGTTCCGGGGGCGCGGTCGTTCGCAGTGTTGCCGTCGTTGTTCGGGTCGCCGGAAACCGCCGCCGAATAAGCGATGCCCGATTGCGCGGTAAAAATTCCGGTAACGAGATAATCGCTCAATAATGCGCGAACGATTTTATTATCGCTGTATTTAAATGTTCCCGTTTCGTAAACCGGGCTGAAGATAAAGCGATGCCGCACATCTAAATCCGAACGTCCGTATTCGCCAGACAAATCAAATTGATTCTCGGCAATTTTCGCATCATCGCTGCCGACGACAACCGAGGTTTGGTCGGGCTTGTCGTCTTTTGCTTTCGACAGGGTGTAGCTGGTGTTGAATTGAAAATGGTTAGCGAAACGCCGATTTAATTCAAATGACAAGCCCTGATAAAAAGAATTGGCGGTGCTTTCGTAAACGCTGATGCGCTGAAACGCCGGAATCGGGCGCGCTGCCGGAAATCTTTGAATAATCAAAGATTCTGATGTTTGCGTCGTGCCGCTAAAAACCGGAACAGTTGTCGGAACCGGAGCGGACAAATTCGCATTTCGAGTGCGCGTCAAATCGTCGCCTCGGAAAAGCGTATATTGCACCGAAAAAGTTGTGTTCGCAAAAATTTCGCGCTCAAATTGCACGCGGGCTTGATGCGTGAACGGCTGTTTGTAGTTTTTGTCGAACAGATAAAGATTGATTGGCGCAAGCGCGACGCCCGTCGGAACGCTTGCGAAAATATTCGGATAAGTCGGGCATAAAGCGGGCGAAGTCGTGCAGTTAATATCAATCGCCACAACCTGAATGCCGTTTTGCGAGTGCGCCGTTCCCGTCAGAATCGCGGTCGTGCGGGCATAAAACATTCCGTAGCCGCCGCGCAGAACGGTTTTCGGGTCGAATGCGTAACTGAAACCTAAGCGCGGCGCGATGTTGTTTTTGTCTTTCGGTTGAAAGCCCGTGTCAAAACCCGCCGCAAGCAAGGCAGGATTCGGATTTTGGATCGGGGGTTTGGCAATTGATTGGTAATCGTAGCGCAAACCGAGATTGAGAGTAAGATTCGGCGTGGCTCGCCAATCGTCCTGCACAAAAAATCCGTATTCAGAGTTGTTCGGGTGTGTTGTGCCGCCCGTTGTTCCCGCGCCGGGAAAACTTTGGCGATAACGCGAAGGCGTATTGGCGGCTAAAGCCGCGTAGCTGGTAAAAGTGTAAGCGCCGCTGAAAAGCCCCGGAAAGAAGTTAAAAATGCGGTCGAACAATAAATCAGCGCCGTATTTAACCGTGTGATTACCGCTGATATAAGTTTGACTGTCAACAAATTGGTAGCGCGTCACAGTCGTTTCGCGCGGGCTGAAATTGTTGCGCCCGAAGAGAAAAGTTCCGTCGTTAATGCCGCCCGCGTTTGCTGTTACGGCGACTTCGGGCGTGTCTGAATTTGCCAGTCCCGGTTCTTTGTCGCGTGAGAACTGAACGCGAAGCTCGTTAAACCAGGTCGGCGATAACGTCGAAGTCCAGCTCGAAGAAATCGTGCTGGTTTTGACGTTGCTGTTGCCGGTGTGTTCCAGCGAACTCAACGTGCCGGAGCTTTCCAGATTTGTGCCGGTGAAATTCTGCTGGTTAAACCTGACCCACACTTGATTCCGTTCGTTGATATTGAAATCGGTTTTGAGCAGAAACGTATCCTGCTGGCGATTAACGTTGTAGGAAACAATTTTCGGTCCGAGCAGAGCCTGGATGCTCGCCGGGGCAAACGGCAGCGAACGAACAACAACCGGATTCGGTAAATCCGAACGCTGACCTTCGTAAGCACCGAAGAAAAAGATTCTGTCTTTTTTAATCGGTCCGCCAAACGTTCCTCCGAATTGATTGATTTGTCCGGCGGGTCGCGCTCTTCCAGCCGCGACTAAAACAGGTGAACGGGCGTTGAGCGATTCATCACGGAAATATTCAAATGCGCTGCCGGTAAATCTGTTTGTTCCGCTTTTTGTCACGACGTTGATAACCGCGCCGGCGGCGCGACCGAATTCCGCCGAAAATCCGTTCTGGTTGACTTGAAATTCCTTGACCGTATCAACAGAAAATTGCGACGGCGCGCGCCCGGAACCGGTGCGTCCCGATGACTGTCCGAAAAAGGTGTTGTCGCTGCTCGTGCCGTCAATCTGCAAACTGTTGAGCGTTCCTTTCTGACCGCCGACGGCTAAATCACCTGAGCGATTCGGGTCGCGGACAATGCCCGGAGTAAGCGTCACGAAATCCAGGAAATTACGCCCGTTTGTCGGCAGATTGATAATTCGGCGCTCTTCAACAGTAGAAGAAATTGAAGTGCGGGTGGCTTCCACGCCTCCGCCTGTGTCCTGCACATCCACGACGTTAACGCCGGAACCTACGCTCAAAGCAATTTCAAGCGTATTTTTGGCTCCGACCGTTACCCGGACGTTTTCGTAACTTGCGCTGGAAAATCCCTGACTGGCGGCAGTAACTACTTTGTAAGTTCCGGGTTGTAACAGCGGCAAAACAAAATTGCCCTCTTCATTTGTATTTACCGACTTTTCAAAACCCGTGTCCTGATTTGTCGCGGTCACGGTCACATTAGCAACAGCCGCGCCGTTCGGATCAACTACGCGCCCTTCGATGTTTCCTGTCGTTGATTGCGACTGCGCCGACGAAATGTCGCTCAATGCAAACACGGATAAGGCGACAAACAAGATTGCCTTGAAAGAAAAGCTGTTCATATATTTCCTTTTTTTAAAAGTTTTGGTTATAAAGGCAAAACTTAAGGATTGGATTCAAACGTTTTGCCGAGGCTGGAATCTTATGCCAATTTCGTCTGGCAAGCAAATGCAGAATGAAGATATTTAAGTTAAAACGAAGTTAAATTTTCTCGCCTTCAATCCAAGCCGAACCGTCAGAATAAAATTCTTTTTTCCAGATTGGAACGGTTCGTTTTAATTCTTTGATAATCCATTCGCAGGCTTCAAAAGCAGAGCGGCGATGCGGAGCGGCGACCGCAATAACAACGCTCGTTTCGCCGATTTCAAGTCGTCCCAAACGATGCACAATTGCGACGTGCGCGATTTCAAATTTTTCGCGGGCAAGCGCGCCGAGCTTTTGCATTTCCGCCAAAGCCATCGGCTCGTAGGCTTCGTAAACGAGATATTCGGTTTGTTTCCCTTTCGTCCATTCGCGGACAAAACCGTCGAGCGTCACAATCGCCCCGCACGTCGGCGGCACAACTTGCCGCGCAATTTCACCGACATTCAACGGCTCAAAAGTTAACTTAAAAAATCCCGTCTCAGCACGGATTTCATCAGACTTTGGACTTTCGCCGCTGCCGCCGGAAACGGGCGGGAAAATCGCCAATTCATCGCCGTTCTGAATTATTTCGTCGCCGCTTGCGTAAGTTTGATTAACTGCGAAAAGCAAAGATTTGCCGAACTTTTCCGATAAAGCGGAATATGTTTGCAGAATTTCCCGAAAAGCGGCGGCGGCGGAAATTTGAGGCGGCAAATCGAATTCGATTTGCTCCGCTCCAACGATTTCTTTTGCCGCGCCGAAAAATAAAACCGTAACTTTCATTCAAAATCAATTCGCTTTTTGCCGTGACCGTTGGTTTGCGCGAGCTTGCTCATTTTCGCGCGCTCTTCGACGGTTTGCACGGCTTGAGCGAGAAAATCGTGCAAGCGTTTAAGCCGCTCGCCAGTCGAACGCATTGCGAGCATCTCGTATTTCATCTTGATGTCGAAATCAATCGCCGCGGCGACGAAAAACGAAAGATGTTCGGGCGTAATCTCCGGCAGATCAGGCAGTTCGCCGCGCGTTCCGGCAATGTCGCGCGTGCCCTGGGCGACGCGCAGAAACAAATCTTTGACCGCATCGGCGCGCTGTTCTAAAAGTTCTTCGTCATCTTCGTCGTCTTCAAAATACGAAACTTCGCCGACAAAATAGGAATCTGCCGTGTCCGCGTAATCTTCGAGCCTAAAACGAACGATTCCCACAGTTAAAATGTTCGAGCGTCCGTCTTCGAGCGGCTGAACCTGGCGCACTTCGGCGACGCAGCCCAAAGTGCCGATTTCAGGTTTGGTCGCTTCGGTTTCGCTCGCGTCCCAATACGGCAAAGCGAATAAATTGTTCGTGATTTGAATGTCTGCGAGCATTTCGCGGTAACGCGGCTCAAAGATGTGCAGCGGGAGCGGCGTGCCGGGAAACAATACAACCGGCAACGGAAACAGCGGCAACTGCGTTATGCCGCGCACTCTGTCTAAAGCCTCGCTCATTTGATTTGTTCGTTGTTCGTCGTTCGTTGTTCGGTGATTTTCTTTTCAACGAACA
>DASWLV010000196.1:0-6124 GCA_036400075.1 Pyrinomonadaceae bacterium | reverse complement strand
ATTTAACCTGGAGCTTTTATCAAGCCGGACACAGCGTTCGCTTCGTTCCCGAAGCCGTCTGTTATCCGATTGAGCCGCACAACTTTTCCTTTATGCGAAAACAGCTCAAACGCTGGTCGCACGGTTTTATCCAAAACGTTCAGCTTCATTGGCGCGGCGTTCTCGAAATTCAGTATTTGCGAACTCTTGTCGGTCTGGCAATGTGGGATGCAACGATTGCATCGCTCGCTTTCCTGATTCTTATTCCCTTGCTTTCGATTTTCGTCAGCCCGTTTTTTCTTCTGGGTTATGTGATTGACGCGCCTGCCGTTCTTGTCCCGATTTTGTTTAAAGCTCAACAAAGAAAAGAGTTTTGGCGGGCATTGGCGAGCTTTCCGGCATTCCTGGTTTTGCGAATGGTTAATGCCGTGTTTTTCCTCGAAGCATTTTGGAGCGAACTTTTAATGCGCCGACCGCTTCGAGTATATGAAAAAGGACATTAAGAAAGGATTTTTAAAATATTATGATTGCAGGATTGCCCGGAACCGGAATTAGCGGATTGTTTTATTTATTAAGCGCTTTTTGGATGCCTATAGCCGAGATCGCGCGATTTCTTAGCGGTCGCCAGCGTCAATCGAATTGGAGGCTGGTCTTTTCACAGTTTGCGCTGGCAACCGGAATCTTTGCCGCATTAGGCGTGACCGGCGCTCTGATTGATTATTTTATTCCTATTTCGGTTAAGTTTTTTGAAGCCTTTATTCCTAATTCGGATAAAAATTCCCAAACGGTTAGCCTCGGCGTCGCTCCGACAGTCATTACTATTGCAGTTTTATTCCTTTTTCTCTTTAGTCTTGAAATAATCGGGATAATTTTAGGGCTAATAAAATCTCGTAGTCCGCAAAAAAGTCTGAAAAAAGAAGCAATAACCGTCAAACACTTGTTTCCCGAAAAACGAAAAGCTATTGAAGAAACTCGCGGATAAGTTTGGTTTAAAAACGTACTTGATGGCTGACTTATAAATTCAAATAACAACAAAGCTAAATAGATTTATTGATTTTGCGGTAAAACAAATTCCATCTTGAACATTTTAGTTTCGCCATTCGGCAGCACGACCGTAACTTTGTCGTCTTCGATTGATTTTACTTCGCCTTCCAAATTTTGCGGCAAATTGACAATTTCGCCGACAACAATTTTGGATGCGGCATTTTCCTTCAGTTTGCGCAGAATTTCTTCTTCCTCCGGTTTTACCTGAATTTCCGGGGTTTTTATTTCCAATCTCTCCTCAACCGGACGCTCGCAATTATCACAACTTCCACATTTTTCAATTTCTTCCGATTCTGCTTCAAAATATTCCGACAAAATTCGCCAGCGGCAAAACGCGCTTTGCGCGTAAAGCATCATTCGTTCGAGTTTTTCGCGGTCGGTTTCGCCTTTCTCGATATATTCTGCCGCGATTTTCTCAATTTCCGCATCATTCAAATCACGTTTCGATAATTCAAATTTCGCGCCGCGTTTTTCTCTGACTACTTTAGCGTCTTTGAGTAAATTGAGTGCGACGCGGGTTTTGGTTTTCGCCACCGCGTCGCCGATTGTTTCCTGAATTTGCGTCAAGTTTGCAGCAGTCGAAAAGTTTTCCAGCGTTTGATAAATCGCCAAAATATCGTCAGCCTTCGGATAACGACCGCCGAGAAAAAACTGCTGCACGCGGCGGTCGCGCGTGTCGTAAAGCAAAACGCAACGCGATGGCGAACCGTCGCGCCCCGCGCGTCCGGCTTCCTGATAATACGATTCGAGCGAACCGGGAATCTGCCAGTGAACGACCGCGCGAATATCCGCTTTATCAACGCCCATTCCAAATGCGTTTGTTGCGACAATCGTCTCGATTTCGCCGGACATAAAGTGATCTTGCGTTTCGTGCCGTTGTTTTGCGCTCAATTTCCCGTGATATTTTTCCGCCGCTATTTCGACTTTTTCCAAAAAATCAAACACTTCTTCGACCGCTTTGACGGTCGCACAATAAACAATTTTCGAGCCTTGGGTTTCTCGCAAAAATTTTGCCAGATTCTCGCGTTTTTCCAAATCGTTTGTCGTGTGAACGACTTCAAAAACTAGATTCGGACGGAAAATGCCGGAATTAACAACCTGCATTTGCGGTCGCTCAAGCTGTCGTTTGATGTCTTCAATAACTTCGGAAGTCGCCGTGGCGGTCAAAGCCAGAATCGGCGGATTTTTTAATTGTTTAAGCGCTACACGAATCTCCAGAAAAGCAGGTCGAAAATCATGTCCCCATTGCGAAATGCAATGCGCCTCGTCAATGACGACGAAATCAATCTGTTTATCTTTGATTGTTTCCAGAAACTTAGCGTCGGTTAATCTCTCAGGCGTGGTGAAAACAAAATCGCTTGCTTCCCGCTCGACTTGTTCGAGCGATTCGCGCTGTTCCGATTCGGAAACCGAGCTGTTCAAATTCGCTACGTCCAAGCCCTTTTCTTCGAGCTTGTCGGTCTGGTCTTTCATCAGCGAAATCAGCGGCGAAACGACAATCGTCATTCCTTCGAGATGCAGCGCCGGCAATTGATAACAAAGCGATTTCCCCGCGCCCGTAGGCATAATCGCCAGAGTGTCTTTTCCTGCTAAAACGTTTTCAATCACCTCGCGCTGCCCCGGGCGCAGCTTTTCAAAACCGAATGTTTCGCGCAGAGTTCGTCGGATTTGTTTCGCGCTCGCTTGATTGCTCATAAAAGTAATAAGTAATAAGTAATAAGTAATAAGCAATTGGCTTTTAAACTTATTACTTATTACTTATTACTTATTACTTATTACTAAGTCAGTACGGCTTTAGACCGTTTGAGCATTTGTTTCGACCGGAATTTCCCGGCTTGTCAGAGCCAGCAGTTCGGGGTCGGGTTTAAAAAATGGCGCGAATTGGATGAACAGCGTCGAGATGGCTATTGCGATTGTGCAAGCCGCGCCGCCTTCGATTCCGTAATCGCCGCCCGACAGCCAGACAAGTTGGTTTGAATCAATTGAATTTAGAAATGGCGACGGTGCAATTCTCGTAATTCCGCTGACCGGAATCCCGAAAATCTGCGCCATCAAGAAATTCCACGCGAAATGGACGCCGAACGGAAACCATAAATTGCGGGTTTTCAAATAAGCAATAGCCAGCCAGACACCCGCGAGCGCCGTGTTAAGAAAAGTAAAAACCGGCGCGACATTCGGATTTCCGAGATGACCGAGCGCGAAGGGCAGAGAAGTAATGATAACGGCAAGCCATGCAAGATGTGCGCGAGCGAAAGTTTGCAGAGCATAACCGCGAAACAAAGTTTCTTCCGCCGCCGCGCCCAAACCGAAAACGGCTGCCGCCGTCAGAAAGGACTGCAAAAGCGCGGAAGCTGCGGAGTTGTTTAAATTAAAATTTAACGCGCCCGAACCGAACACAATCATCACAGCTAGTAAAAGCGTTCCGATGCCGACGCCGACGCCGCTCAGGAAATTCAGCAGGCTCTTGCTTTCAAACGTCCAGCCCAAAGTTTTCGCGGGCAAATCTTCAATTTTCTTCTGAAATACGAACGCCAAAATCGTTGACACGATCAGCATCGTCAGATTTTGAACGATAAAACCGCCGTTGCCGCCGAGAAAAGATTTTAATTCGGGCGAACCTTGCGCAGACAAAAAGAACGCTCCTTCAATCGCCGTCACGCAAAACACAAAGGCAAAGGCGAACAGCAAAAAACGCCAGCCGCTTCTAAGGCGACCGAAAGCGTTGAAAAATAAAAAACTCATCCGGTTATTTTAGATTCGACCGGATGAGTCTGAAAAGCGTAAATCAACATTTTCAGTTAAAGATTTTTGGCAAAGCGGCTGGTTTGCCACCATTCGATTGTTCGGCGCAAACCTTCTTCCAAGCCGACGAGTTTTTCATAATCCAAACATTCGCGGGCACGGGCGTTGTCCGCCTGTGAATGTTTAACGTCTCCGGGGCGAGCTTCTCTGTGTTCGGCTTGAACATTTTCTTTGCCGGTTATCTTTTTTAAAACTTCAAGCAATTCATTCAAAGTTACGCGGTCGCCGTTCGCGGCGTTCATCACTTCGCCGATTCCTCTTGTCGTCTGCGACGCGCGGATATTGGCGTTGACGACGTTGGCGATATAAGTGAAATCGCGGGTTTGCTCGCCGTCGCCGTAAATAATCGGAGTTTTCCCGGTCATCAGCGCATCAATAAAGCGCGAAATCACGCCCGAATATTCCGAGCTTGGGTCTTGGCGCGGACCGAAAACGTTGAAATAACGCAAGCTGATTGTTTCCAAACCGTAAACGCGGGTGAAAACCTGACAATAATATTCGCACATTAATTTTGCCGCCGCGTAAGGCGAAAGCGGTTCGGGAAGCATCGTTTCGATCTTCGGCAAAGTCGGCTGGTCGCCGTAAGCCGAGCTTGATGCCGCATAAATCAAGCGGCGAACGCCCGCCTCTTTTGCCGCGACGAGCAGCTTAAAAGTGGCATTGACGCAGGCTTCGTGAGTTTCTTTCGGGTTAGCAACAGAGCGCGGAACCGACGGCAGCGCCGCTTCATGAAAAACGACTTCGACGCCTTCGAGAGCCTGGCGCAGCTTTGTTTCGTCGTTTAAATCTCCTTCGATAAAATCAAAATCGCCCGATATTTCGTCCAGATTTTCTCGATAGCCGGTCACGAAATTATCAATAATGCGAACAATTCCGCCCTGTGCGATAAGAGCGTCAGCCAGGTTCGAGCCGATAAAACCCGCCCCGCCCGTAACCAGAAATTTTTTGCTTTGCATAAAATTTCAAATTACGAATTTCAAATTATGAATGACGAATGAAGGAATATCTTTTTAAAACTTAAAAATCAGATTCCGTAATTCGTAATTCGTAATTCGTAATTCGTAATTGAATTATCTCCCGACTCCGATGTATTCAAAACCGCGCTCGCGCATTGCGGCGGGTTCATAAATGTTGCGGAGGTCGGCGATTTTCGGAGATTTTAAAAGCGATTTGACTTTTTCCAAATCGAGCGCGCGAAATTGATTCCATTCGGTCACCAAAACCAGCGCGTCCGCTCCTGAAATAGCATCGTATTCGTCTTTTGAATACTCGATATCGGGCAGAGATTTTCTGGCTTCTTCCATCGCCACCGGGTCAAAGGCTTTAACTTTTGCTCCTCGCGCTACGATTTCATTGATGATTTCAAGGGCAGGCGATTCGCGCATATCGTCGGTTTCCGGTTTGAACGAGAGACCTAAAACGGCAATCGTTTTACCGGCAAAATCGCCGACGAGCTGTTCAATTTTCGGAATCATTATCCGGCGCTGATTGTCATTGACTTCAATAACTGTATCAACAATGCGGGATTCAGAGCCGTATTGTTTAGCCACTGTCGCCAAAGCCCGTGTGTCTTTCGGAAAACAGGAACCGCCAAAGCCCGGACCCGGATGCAAAAACTTGCTGCCGATTCGTTTGTCCATTCCCATTCCGCGCGCCACGTCGTGAACGTCGCACCCGATTTTATCGCACAGATTGGCAATTTCGTTGATAAACGAGATTTTCGTGGCGAGAAAAGCGTTGGCGGCGTATTTCGTCAATTCCGCTGCTTCGAGCGAAGTGATGACGAAAGGCGTCTCGATTAAAAATAGCGGGCGATACAAATCTCTCATAATCGCAATCGCCTCAGCATCGCGGCTGCCGATGACAACGCGGTCGGGACGCATAAAATCACTGATTGCCGCTCCTTCGCGCAAAAACTCGGGATTCGAGCAAACGCCGAAGTTATGTTTCGCCGTTTGATTTTCGTGAATCAATTTGCGTACCCATTCGCCGGTTCCGACCGGGACGGTTGATTTGGTCACGATAACTTTATAGCCGTTTATAAAGCGAGCAATATCGAGAACCGCTTTTTCGACAAAGCTCATATTCGGCGTTCCGTCCTCGTTCGGCGGAGTGCCGACGGCGAGGAAAATCACCAGAGCATTTTCAACGGCTTGTTTCAAATCGGTTGTAAAATGAAGGCGCCCCGCTTTTGAGTTTCGCTCGACAATTTGATCAAGCCCCGGCTCGTAAATCGGAATAATTCCCTCTTTGAGGCGAGCAATCTTACTTTCATCAACATCAACGCAGGTCACGTCCA
>DASWLV010000195.1:0-2665 GCA_036400075.1 Pyrinomonadaceae bacterium | reverse complement strand
AAATCTTCGCTCGCGTTTGACACGATATACGCCGAAGGTCAGCGCCGTTATGTCGAATCTTTATCGGCTTACGCGCGGCAGTTTCTCGACCAATTGGAAAAACCCGATGTTGATTCGGTCGAAGGGCTTTCGCCTGCGATTTCAATCGAACAGAAAACCGTTTCGCGCTCGCCGCGCTCGACTGTCGGGACTGTGACTGAGATTTACGATTATTTGCGATTGCTGTTTTCCTCAATCGGTCAGCCGCATTGCCCGAATTGCGGCGCTGAGATTACGCGCCAATCCATCGAACAAATCAATTCAAATGTTTTGAGCTTGCCTGAAGGCTCGCGGGCGGTGATTTACGCGCCCGTCGTCAGAGGCAGAAAAGGCGAATTTAAAAAAGAGCTTGAAAAATTCTTAAAAGACGGTTTTACGCGCGCTCGCATTGACGGCGAAATGCGGATGCTCGATGAAGAGATCAATCTTCAGAAAAGCAAAAATCACACGATTGAAGTCGTCGTTGACCGCTTGATGGTTAAAGAGGGAATTAAAGAGCGTCTCAACGAATCCGTTCGCACGGCTTTGAAAATGACTGACGGCGCAGTTCTGATTTCGGTTGTTGACGGCGAGGAAAAGCTTTATTCGGAAAAAATGGCTTGCGTGAATTGCGGAATCAATTTGCCGCCGCTCGAACCGCGCTCGTTTTCTTTTAACTCGGCTTACGGCGCGTGCAAACGCTGCAACGGAATCGGCACGGTTTTGGAAGTTGACCCGACAAAAGTTATCGCCGAGGGCAATCTCGCCTGGAAAGAGCAAAACTTTTTCGGCGCTGCGGACAAACAGGGTTCGAGTTATTTGAAAACAGCTTTGCGAGCCGTGATTGAAAAATTCATCGAGCGCGCTCAGAAAAAAGGCGAAATTGTTGATTTTGATTTAACGACTCCGTTTATTAATTTGCCGCAGGAAGTCCGCGACACGTTTTTTTACGGCGGAAAAGGGCGTTTTGAGTTTACCGAAGGAAAATATAAATACGAATCTGAATGGAAAGGCGCAGTCAGATTTTTACACGACCGTCTGCAAAACGCGCCTTCAACTAAAGTGCGCGAGGCGCTCGAAGATTTGGTTTCGCCGATTGTTTGCCCCGAATGCAGCGGCAAGCGTCTCAAACCGGAATTTCTGGCTGTTAAAGTTGCGGGAAAAGGCATCGCCGAATTCACGGAAACGATGATCGAAGAATCGCTCGCCGAGTTTGAAAAACTGACTTTGAACGAACGCGAAGATAAGATTGCGGGCGGCGTTTTGCGGGAGATTCGGGAACGAATGAATTTTCTGCAAAAAGTCGGGCTTGGATATTTAACTCTCGACCGCGCTTCGGCGACTTTGAGCGGCGGCGAAGGGCAGAGAATTCGGCTGGCGACTCAAATCGGCTCGCAATTGCGCGGCGTTTTGTATGTTTTGGACGAGCCTTCAATCGGGCTGCATCCGCGCGATAATCAAAAACTACTTGAAACTCTCGGACAACTGCGCGATTTGGGAAACACTGTTCTGGTCGTCGAACACGATGAAGAAACAATCGAGCGCGCTGATTATGTTATAGATTTAGGACCCGGCGCGGGCGTTCACGGCGGCGAAGTCGTTGCATTCGGAAAACCCGAAGAAATCGCTGCAAATGAAAATTCAATTACCGGAAAATACATTTCAGGCGCGCTCAAAATCGAGATTCCGAAACAACGGCGCGAGCCGAACGGCAAACAAATTACGGTCAAAGGCGCGCGGGCGCATAATCTCAAAAACATTGACGTTTCATTTCCGCTCGGAGTTTTGACGGTCGTCACGGGCGTTTCCGGTTCGGGAAAATCTACGCTGGTTCACGATATTTTATATCGCGCGCTCGCGCAGCACGTTTACGGTTCCCTGGCAGAACCGGCGGAACACGACACGGTTGAAAATTTGGATTTGGTTGATAAGGTGATCGAGATTGATCAATCGCCGATTGGCAGAACGCCGCGTTCGAATCCGGCGACTTATGCAGGGCTTTTCACGCCGATTCGCGAGCTTTACGCGATGCTGCCCGAATCGAGACAGCGCGGTTACAAAGCCGGGCGGTTTTCCTTCAACGTCAAAGGCGGACGCTGCGAGGCTTGCGAAGGTGCGGGCGTGAAAACGATTGAGATGAATTTTTTGCCCGATGTTTACGTGATGTGCGACGTGTGCGGCGGCGCGCGTTACAACCGCGAAACTTTAGCTGTTAAATACAAAGGCTATTCGATTGCCGATTTGCTCGGAACTTCGATTGAGGAAGCGTTGGAAATTCTAGAAAACGTGCCGCAAATCAAACAAAAGCTGCAAACTCTGTTCGATGTCGGTCTCGGTTATATCAAATTAGGTCAATCGGCGACCACGCTTTCGGGGGGCGAAGCGCAGCGCGTCAAGCTCTCTAAAGAATTATCCAAACGCGCGACCGGCAAAACGATTTACATTTTGGACGAACCGACAACCGGGCTACATTTCGCCGACGTGCATAAATTACTGGATGTTTTGCAGCGGCTGGTCGAGGTCGGAAACACCGTTATTGTTATTGAACACAATCTGGATGTTATTAAATCGGCGGATTATGTTATTGATTTGGGACCGGAAGGCGGCATTTACGGCGGGAAACTGGTTGCCGCCGGAACGCCCGAAC
>DASWLV010000194.1:0-17317 GCA_036400075.1 Pyrinomonadaceae bacterium | reverse complement strand
TAAGGTAAAAATCAGAGCGATTCATCAACCGCTCTGATTTTTTCTTTACTCGGCAAAATTCGCTGCCAGCGTTCCAATCAAACCGAAAGGCGAAAGCGTGCGCCGCTCAAAACCGTTTTCCCGCGAGCCGGTTTCCGCAATCGTAACGGTTAACGATTGATTTTTCGACAAATCCGGCGCTGTTTGTTTTAACTGTTCGTCGCCGAAAATCCTGACGAATCGCGTCGCCGACTCCGAATCGCGCGTGAAAGTGCGAATGAAAGGCGCGCCTTCTGAAAGCTTTGTTTTCGTAAATTCCTGCCAGAAAACGGTTTTTGCCAGACTATTTTCCCGCGTCGCCAAACACTTCGCCGCATCTTCGTTTTCTCCGAGCAGCAGCATTTCGGCGGTAAAAGTCGCAGCGCGATTGTTTGTTTGCGTCGCAGGCTCGATTGCGGCGAGCATTTTATTCGCGTCGCCGATTTTTACAATCGCAACCGTCTCGTTTTCTTTTTCGGAAAGTCGGGCGGTTGTTAATTCGTCGCCTGCGGCGTTCAAAAAATCGTTCGGCTGCCGGACTCCGTAAGGTTCGAGCAGTTTTCCGGCAACCTGCGCGAATGCAGCCGCGCCGAGCGTGTCGAGCTTTGACGAAATCGCTAAAATTGTTCCGCGCCAAGCCGCGCCCGCGTCTTTCAAATTGTAAATCGTAACGGAATGTGTCTCAGCCGGAAGAAAATTTGCCGAGTCAATTGTCGTTTGATTTGAAACGGCGAGCGGCTCGCGAAGCCGCGCAGACAGATCTGGCGGCACGTTAATAAAGTAACGATCTTCGATTTTGCCGTTCACAGCGCGCGCCGTCCAGCCGATTCCGGCGACGGTTTTTTCAATCATCGGCGGCAGCGATTGAGCGATTAAGCTCATCGCCGCCCGTTCCTCAGAGATTTGTCCCGCAAGGATGACCGACCCGATTTGCGAAAGTTTTTTTACGCCTTCGCTCGTCACGAAACCGAATGCCAAAGCATTGCCCGCTTCAGTATTCGCACGCATTTCGGCAATTCTGGGCGATTGCGCCAAACTTGGGCGCAATTGGTTTTTCGCGTCAAAACACAATTTGATTGCAGATTCGTCGTTCCCGAAAATGATTGTCCCGCCCGTAACGGCGGCGAAAATCTTGCGTTCGTCTTTGAGCGAGCGAAAAATTGTCCAATTCAATCCTTCTCTTTCGAGTTTTTCGGCGCTCGCTTCATCGAATTGACGGCGGGCGAAATCGCCGATTTGTTTTTCGACAAAACGGGCGGCTGTTGATTGCGAAGTTTTAGTCTCGATGACGACGGCATAGCGCGGTTTGATTTTGAGAGTTTCTTCCGCTCCGGCGGCTTCGACGTTCATCAGCGCGACCGCAACCTGCGAGCGTCCGAAAACGACGGTTTCGGTCGAACCCAAATTGGCGTTTGCCAGAAAACGGCTGAGCCAGCCGAAACTGCCGAAATCTTTGCGGACGCCGAACTGCGGCGCTAATTCCCGCCAGGCGTCGGTTTCGGTAAAATCCTTAAAAACACGCGGCAAATCGTCGGCTTCAAAATAAACCAGAGCGTCAGAAGGAATGTAGCCAGCCATTTCGACTCGTGCGGGAAATTGCCAGTAAATCCAAACCAGAACGAAAGCTGCGAGCAAAAACGGCAATAAAAACCAGAATCTTTTTTTCATCATTGTGAGCGCAAAATCTTTGCGCAGATTATTTTAAACAAAACGGGCGAGGTTAAAGCCTCGCCCCGATGTTGTTCGATAAATTTATTTGCAGTCTCAGAAAGAAGGTTTCGCCGATAATGTTACCGTCGGCTGTTCCGTCGGCAAAACTTCATCGGCTTCAATCGCTTCGGGCGCGGAACTTTCAGTGTCTTTCGGGGGCAAAAAGCTGTTAATTAAAATCATTCGCGCCATCAAGCGGATTTCCGGACGTGAAAACTTGTCGGCGAGCGCCGCCGTGCGGTCAAAATCGGCTTTGGCGAGCTTTAAAATGTCTTTTTCAAAACCCGTCGCAAAATCCCTCGCGCCTCCGCCGCGTCCCATTTGTGATAACATTCCGCCGCCGATCATTCCCGGAATTCCGCTCAGACGCAATTCGTTTTCTTTGACGGCGGTCTCGCCCGCGATAAATTCGGCTATTTTCGTAACGCCGCCGAGCATATCGTCAATTTGATAAATCAAATTTTCGATAATTTCGAGCGATTGTTTCGGCTCGACCGAAGCAAGCGCGCGCGCGACCACGAGATGCTCGACGTAATGTGCCCAAAATTTCGGCTGCGGAGCGAGTGTTTTTCTGGCTTCGGCAATCAATTCTTTGGCTTCTTCGGTTTTGCCGTTGTCAGCGAAAGTAATGGCGATTTGCGACATTGCGGTCAGCCTTGCGGTGCGGTTTTTGATTAAGCTGAGAGCTGTCCGCGCGCCTTGCAGCGAAAATTCGCCTTTCGCGGATTCTACCGATTTTTGCAAATCTTTGAGAGCTTCTTCTTCTTTTTTATGGCGTTCGAGATATTTTTTATATGCGTCGTCGTTTTCGTTAATATCGCTTTTTACTTCGACGGTTTTGTTTTGCGCCATCCTTGCTTTAATCTGCACGGCACTGGATGGCGAATATTTTTCGAGAAGCGGCAACACATCGCGGATTTGGGATAGGTTGTCGTCCACATTTTCTTTTCCCGCAATTATGTCAACTCCGAAGCGACCGAGCGAATTCGCCAGCTCGCGCAAATCCGATTCGGAGAGAAACGGAGTTTTTCCGATTTCTTTGTCTTTCGCGCCGCGCTCGATTGAGTTTGCGCCGTTTTTCAGCAAACTGATGGAAACGCGGCGCGCCAGATCGTCGGTCGTCAGATTTGCCGATTTCGCTTTTTTTGCGATTTCCTGCGCCAATTGCGCGCCGCGCTTTTTGTCTTTGAAATAAAGCCGAACGGCAAACGACGACAAATCTTCGGAAAGCCCGACCGCGAGACGCTTCAAGCCGATTTCGAGAGCTTTTTGCGGATCGTTTTGCGCGACGACACGCGCCAGACGAGTTTCAAGCGAGTTTTCGCGGTAATCGTCCGCCGTCGGAAGCTGCATACCGTTCCCGTAAGGATTAGTTTTCGGTTTTCCGTCTTTATCTACAGCAGCGGGCTGCCGGGTTTCAATCAAAAAACGATAAGCGGCTTCGCCGTCGTGTTTGCCGATTGCCAGCACGAGTGATTCACGCAAATTGATAATGCTCTGCACATCCATTCGCGAGCCTTCGCCGGTCGTTAAATCATCGAGAAAGCTGAATAATTCGGCATCTTCGGAAGCGGCGGTGAGCGCGGCTTTCTGCATTTGCGCCGTAATCATTTGCCGCACGTCCGATTCGGCGACTTTAAATGCCTGGCGCGCAGCCGTTTCGTCGTATTCCCAGAGCAAATCAGCAGTCGCAATCAAAAACGCGAGACGATTTTCCGGCAAACTGAGCGTCGCCGCGTCTTTCGCCGTTGTTCGCAAAAAGCTAACGGCTTTTTCCTTAATTTCCGCCGGAAGCTGTTCACTGCCTGCGGGCGAGGTTTTCGGAGCGGTCGCTTGCTGTGCCGGGGCGTTTAAAACAAACGATAGAATGCAAGCTGCGCTTAATAAAAACTTGTGCAGAGTCATAAATTTGAATTGAGAGATAAATAAAATACGGAAAAACTCGAAAAAGTTTTCCCGTACAATTTACTTCAAAATCTACTATAAAGCGAGTTTAGAAGCAGGGCAAAATAAATTCATCAATCGTTTAGAGGCGGTCTCTGACCGCCGATGTTTGATTTTTGAGCGGTTGGCGGTCAGAGACCGCCTCTAAACAACACAGTTTTGTTTTAGATTTGTTCCGCCGCTTTTTAATGACCCTCATATTCGCCTTGGGCTTGTTCGCGCTCGGTTTTTTCGCGTTCGGCGGCTTTCGGGTCGAGCAGCGATTGCGCCAGTTTCAAACGCACGAACAAACGAATTTCCGGTCGTCCGAATTTTTCGGCGAGATTCGCAGCGCGGTCGAAATCGGCTTTAGCCAGATTTTTCACTAAATCCGTTGCGCGCTGGACGTGCATCAAGCCGTGCCGGTTCATCGCCGAAAACAACAGTTCTCCATTTTCAACCGAGCCGTATTCGTAAAATTCGTCAAGCGTGACGCCTGCGTTGATGATTTCGTTCATCTGCGCGATGTTGTTTTCAATCATCGCAAACGCCTGTTCAGGATCGGCAAGCGAGTAAGCGTAAACGACTTGCAGACTCGCCGAAAGCTGTTCCTGATTTTTCACTCTGCCCGGCAGAAGCTGAACGGCTTCTTCGAGCAGCTTTTTCGCCGCTTCCGTATCGTTTTTGGCGGCAAGCGTCGTCGCCAGTTCTGCAATCGTATTGATTCGTTCGGTGTCCGAGCTTAGAGTTGCGAGAATTTTTCTGACTTCCTGCAAATCGCCTTTGCGCGCTTTGGCGAGCGGCAGGGTGGTTTCGATTTGCTCGAAAACGTAGGCGTAAGATTTGCGGTCTTTGATTTTCGAGGCAATCGTTTGAGCTTTTTCGGCGTCCTCTTCTTCGAGCGCTTTCCAAACGGCGTCGGCGAGGCGCGTATCGCGCATTTCGGCACCTGATTTTTCCGCTTCGGCTAACAATTCGTCGGCGGTTTTACCTTCTTTTTCAGTATAGTACGAGCTTGATTCGATTTGACTTTCGAGCTGGCTGACGGCTTCCGCTCCGAGCCTGGCTCGGATTCGTTGGGCGAGCGTCGGCGAATAACGCGCGATGTCTTTCATCGTCGAGCTGAGAGCGTAAGGCGCGGAATTTCTTTCAGCGAGAAAAGCATTGCCCAAAAGCTCGACAAGCTCTTTCATTTCGGCTTCGGTCAGCGCCGGAACGAGTTTTTTGTCTTTGTCGCGCGCCGCTTGACGATTTAAATCGGAAACCGCCGAAAGAAAGGACGAAACCTGCCAAAAATCAATTTCGGTGACAGCGGGACGCATTGTGTCGCCGGATATTGAAGTATTGGTGTTTATCGTTCCCGACATATTCGTCGTATTTGCCGAAGCTGCTGAGGGCGTGCGGATTTTGACCGATTTGGCTTTGGCGAGAATGTCGCGGCTCAGTTTAGCGGCTAATTCCGAATCTTTTTTATACAAATCTTTGAGCGATTCGACAAGCTGATAAGAAATGCCGTCTTTGAGCTGATTTTTGGCGAGAGAGTAAGCCTTGTCCGGGTCTTTCTTTGCAATTGCGGCGGCAAGCTGCAATTCCAAGCCTTGCTCGCTCATCGGATCGTAGCCTTCGCCCGGCTGTTTGTCGTTTGATTTTAAAGATTGCAGCGCGCCCAAAGCCATTTGCGGATCGCGCGGCGCGAGCGTCAAAACGTATTCGCGGCGCAATTCCGAAAGAGCGTAGCGTTTGCCGTATAATTCCGCCTGCTCGGCTGATTTCATTTCATCGGCAACGCCGCCCGCGTCGGCGACAGCGGCGAACAGATTTTGCAATTCGACGAGCGCGTTTTGAAACATCGCGCGCGCGGCTTTTTCGTCTTCGTTCCACATCAAATCAGCGGCGAGCGTTTGCGCGCGAACGCGGTTTTCGGGCAAAGCGAATTGCTGAGACTCGCGCGCGACGGCTTTTAAAAGCTCGACAGCTTTGGTTTTGAGTTCCGGCGATAATTCTTCCGGTTTATTTTCTGCGGGTTTGTTGACGGGCGGGACGGTTGTTTGAAACAACAGCCATAAAACGAGCGAGAAAGCCGACAATTTATGCAAAATCATTGATGTCTCCGAGATGAACCTAACGTCGCGGCGAATTGTAGCTTAAAAGCCACACGCCGCGCTATGTTTACGAACGAGATTCAATGGTTTTGCTTGCAAATTTCCGGGAAATATAAAACTCCAAATTTAAATGCCAAAAAGCGGAGCAAATAAAGCAAAGCCATGATTTTCTTATCCGGCTTGTTTCGTCATACGCCGGACGGATCACCATACCCGAAAGCAATATCGCAGCAACCGAAATTTATGCAGCAAACGATATGAGCGGTTTGGCATCAGTTAAAAGAATATTGCTCACTTTTTAACTGTTACTCGGGGAGGTTATGGAAGGAAATTTTTTACCGGATTGGGCTGAACAGGCGCTTGGCGCGTTAATAATTTTGCTCATTGTGATTGATGTATTTCTGACCGTGCTGTACGCACGCGCCGGTATCGGCACAGTCAGTAATTTGGTGGTTAAGTTGACGTGGCGATTTTTTTTGGCGATCTCAAAACCATTCGGTTCCTATCGCGGCACGGTGCTTTCTTTGTGCGGTCCGGTCATTCTGGTTCTGCTGATTGCGGTTTGGACTTTTGCCCTGACGCTCGGCGCGGCGTTAGTTATTCATCCCGAACTCGGCAAGTCCGTTCAAGTTTCGAGCGGCGAAACGCCGACCGATTTTATCACCGCTTTATATGCGGGCGGAAGCAGTTTGTCGGTCGTCGGAGCCAGCGATTTCACGCCGAAAACGAGCGGTTTTCAATTGTTTTATATTCTCAACTCGCTCGTCGGGATGTCCATCGTCTCGCTGACGCTGACATATCTGATGCAGGTTTACAATGCGCTTCAACGGCGCAATGGACTCGCCTTGAAACTGTATCTGGCTACGGGCGAAACCGGCGATGCAGCCGAATTGCTTGCCGGACTCGGACCCGAAGGGAAATTTGACGGCGGTTACTCGAATCTCGCTGATATGGCAATGGATATGGCGCAGGTCAAAGAATCGCACCATTTTTATGCAGTGTTGTTTTTCTTCCGCTTCAATGAATCTTATTACTCGATGTCGCAAACGTCGCTCACCGCTCTCGACACAGTTTCGCTGATTAAAAGCGCGCTTGACGACGGGAAATATGCGTGGTTGAAAGAATCTCTATCAACGACACAGCTTTGGCGGGCGTCAATAATGATGCTGAAAACTTCGGCAAACACATTTCTCTCCGGCGATATACCCGATGAGCAAAAACAACCCGACGGGCAAACGCTCAAAAATTGGCGCCTAAGATATTTCGCAGCCCTTAAACGGCTGAAGCAGGCAAATATCGAAACAGTCGCGGACGAGCAGGCAGGTTTTGAAATTTATGTG
The DNA here is from genome assembly GCA_036400075.1 of Pyrinomonadaceae bacterium. Taxonomy (GTDB): domain Bacteria; phylum Acidobacteriota; class Blastocatellia; order Pyrinomonadales; family Pyrinomonadaceae; genus JALZCH01. The sequence goes on along the minus strand of DASWLV010000194.1, from coordinate 10,224 downwards.
TCGCTTCGCTCCGAATGGAACAACTACATCACTTCGCTCGCGCGGCAGATGGCTTATAAGATGGAAGAAGTTGACAGCGCCGGAAGTAATCCAGAATCCGCTAATGAGAGACCGGATTTTCGGGCGCGTCAACATTCAGTCGGTTGATTAGAAATCAGTTTTAATAGCGGACAAAACTTCAAGCGGTCAGAATAACGGCTTTCGCGCCGGTTAGTTCCGAGAAATCTTTGGTGAAAACCGTGTCCACGCGGCGAACTTTGGAAACGGTTTCAACGAGTTCTTCGGTTGCAATAAAACCGTCTTCAGCGTGTGCGATTGTCCATTGTTTGAGATGCGCGGCTGATTGCAGCAAATCTTCGACGAGCCGCAGATATTGAAATTTGGTTTGAACATGCGTTCCGAGACGCCCGATCTGCGCCGTTTCGAGCGCGTCCCAAAAAGAATCCGTGCCGCGCGTCCATTCTTCGCGCCACGCCGCCCACCCGATGCTCTCCCGGATCGTGTTGTTGTGACCGCGCGGAAGCCGCAAAAACATCACGTCGGCATAGACTTCCGCCAGAAATTCTTTGGTGTCGCGGTTTGAGCAGGAATTGGTTTTGCCGTTGTCGAACGGCGGCTGCAAAGTGTTCCAGACGCGGCGATAAACCTGCGAAAGCGGCTGCCGTAATTCCAGAGTATTCTCGTCAAAAGATAAAACGTAGTCGCCGACCGACATCCCGATTGCAAGCGCGACGGCGCGGGCAAACGGCGATTCGAGCCGCTCGATATTTTCGCGCACGTTGTCGAACCACCACGCATCGGTTTCGTTAAACCAATTTCTGAGAGACGGATTGTATAGGCGGTGACGTGGAACGTAAGCATCTTCCAAAACGACGGCGACCGCTTCTTCGGTTAAAATCACAGAGTTGTTTTGAACGAACGCCGTCGCGCGCGTCCAATTCGACTGCAAAAAATCGTTTGCCGCGACGCGCGCGCCGAAACGCTTCAAATAAGCGCCGAGCGCCGGCTCGCCGACGAGCGGGAGCGCGACCGAATCGAACTGTAAACGGCGCAAAACATTTAATTCAAAAGCCAGCCAGCCTTTCGGTAATGAGCTGGAATCGGACAGTTTCATAAGTTCAAAGTTCAAAGTTCAAAGTTCAAGGTTAAAGAAAAAACTTTGAACCTTGAACTTTGAACTTTGAACTCGGATTTACATTCCCTGATAAAGTGTTCGGCGCGGCGGTTCGTTGATCGGCGCGTCAAACATTGGCGTTGGATTTTCGGCGCTGGATTTGAGTTCTTCCATCTCTTCCGGCAAAGACAAAAACGCCAGACAAACGCGCGGATCGAATGCCAGTCCAGCCCATTGAGCTAAATATTTTCGGGCTTCTGCAACCGGCAGCGCCGGGCTGTACGGGCGATTGTCCGTGACGGCGGTGTAAGTGTCAACGACTCGCAAAATGCGTGCGCCGAGCGGAATTTGTTCGCGTCTTAAACCGTCCGGGTAGCCTTCGCCGTTCCACCATTCGTGATGCCAGCGTACAAGAAGCTGCACGGCGCGACTCAAATTCCGCTTGGCGGCTTCCTGTTCGCCGATAACCGGATGACGCATTAAATCGAGCCGTTCTTCGGGCGAAAGCATCGTGCTGCGCCGGATATAATCGCGGTTCATCACCAGCTCGCCGACATCATGAACGAGCGCGGCTTGGCGCAAGCTCTGCCGGTCGTGCGGAGCGAGATTGAATTGGCGCGCGACGGCTTCGGCAAGCGCAGCCATTCGCGCGGCGTGCGGTCGCACATAACCTTCAAAACGATCAATTTCGGCGGCAAGAGAAAGCAGCGATTCGTCCAGCTTTGTGTCACGCGCCGATAATTCCAGAAAAGACATAGCAAATCTTTCGAGCGAAGTCGTAAATGCCTAAACTTTTTGACTCTAGAAATTAGACTCTAGACTCTGGACTGTTGCGCCGTCAAATTGTCGAGAATTCGTTTTGCTTTCTGATTATTCGGTTCCAACATCAAAACGCGCCGGACTTCGCCTTCGGCGCGTTTACTGAGGCGCTGTTCCAGATAAAATTCGGCGAGATGCAGACGATATTCGGTGTTGTTCGGCTCGATTTTGAGAGCGGTCATAAATTCGCTTTCGGCTTGATGGCGATATTTGGGAACGGCGACCAGCGAACGGGCATAAGCCGCGTGATAAGCGGCAACTTTCGGATCGAGCTGGATTGCGCGTGTAAATTGCCGAATCGCTTCCAGATAATTTCCATCATCAAACGCTTTTTTCCCGGCTTCAAAACAGCCTTCCGGCGTCGCCGCCTTCGCTGCATCGGCGGCACTCGATTTGCGGATTTTAAAATCGTAAAGCTCGCGCGATTTTTTGTCTTTCAGCGCGTCGTAAGCCTGAGAAACGCGGGTGAAAGATTCCTGCAATCGAGAGCGCAGCGCGCTCTCGTCATTATGAAACTTGTCCGGGTGAAATTGTTTGGCGAGCGCAAAATAAGCTCGTTTGATTTCGCTTTCCTCAACTTTTTGGTCAATGCCCAAAACCTGATAATGATTTTGCGCCTTTGCCGTTCGCTTCAAATATTCTTCCAGCTTGCGCTTTTCTTTTTCTTCGCTCGTTTCCGGCTGCGGTTGAATTGATTCGGTTTTTTTTTCTTCCGCCGCAATTGGTTCGGCTGGCTTTTCTTCCGTCGGCACTCCTGCTGATTCTGCTGCTGCGGGGCGCGACACCGGAGCGATTTTAGCGGCTTGAATTTGCGCAAGCTTTTCTTCCGTAAACGCGCCGATCCAATTATAGCGATTCAAAAAACCGCCGAGCCAGAGAACGTAAACTGAGCGCGGCAAAATCGTGCCGGGCAAGCCGGAAACTGTTTGCAGCTCTTCAAAAGTTAAGACCTGCTCAAAACGCGACAGCAAAAACGCTTCCTGCGGGTGCAGATCAACATCGGCGGGAAACGCTGATTGCACCGCGAAAGATTCGGCTGCGGATCGAAATTTGTTAAAAACCAATTCGTTTGGCGCGAGTCTGGCGGCTTCGGCAAGCAGCGGCAGCAAATTCGGCTTGACGCGAAAATCTTCACGCACGCGAACGAGCGGCGTGAAAACCCATTCTCCGGCAAACCAGGAAAGCGCAAATCGCAGAATTTCGGCGGCTTGGCGCGATTGCAGCTCGCGCAAACCTGCTTGCATCAATTTTCCGGCGGCAACGAGCTTTTCGCCCAGTTCAAAATCGTTATTCGCCGAACGAAACTGGCTCAATTCACCGGCAGATATGATTCCCGAAGCGACGGCGATTTCCGATAAACGATGCTGTCGCAAATTTGAAGCGGCATAAACGGTCGCCCCATTTTCGAGATAAACGGCAATTTTATGAGTCTCGCGCGACAGTCGAAACGAACCGCTCAGGTGAAAAAAGGCGGCTTCGGTCAGCAATTCCGCCAGCGGGAATTCAGACAGTTTTCCATTCGTTTCGAGATTTGAAGTTGATGACATTAGATAATTTCTGCGATTTTGAAAAGGATGTGGCTATGAGCGGCGCGAGGAAAAGCCGGCTGTTGAAATAATAAAGCAGTTCGAGCATTGAGCGCAACCGAATTTAAGGAATAACCGCTTGTGCTAGGATTTTAGGATATGCTGCATGATTTTGAGCTTGCCGGGCGGCGCGTCCGTCTCTGGCAGCGGACGGGCGAAAGCTACGAGCATATTTTAATGAAAGCGCTCGGTTTTGCGATGTTCGTCGGCGAATTTCCCGATTTGGAAATCGAGAAAAAAGTCGGGCTGCGCTACAAACCTGATTTGGTCGCGCAAAACGCGGGCGGCGATTTTTTATTCTGGGGCGAATGCGGCTCCAATTCGATTCGCAAAACCGCATGGCTCTTAAAACACGCCCGCGTCGAGCATCTGGTTTTATTCAAAATCGGGCAAAACGTTTCTCAACTCGCCGAACAATTGCAGGATGAAATTCCGGCGCGTTATCGCCCGCAGGGAAAATTGAGCTTGATCAATTTCAACTCCGAAATTGTCGAAATCACCACCGACCGCAAAATCAATCGCGTTTTGCCGCAGTGGTTTACGGAAATAAAATTTTCATAAACCTTTAAAATGCAAACATCGTATTAAAGGCATTACATTTCAAATAATTAAAAACGCGAGGTGTTTAATGAAAAGGGAAGAGCTTACGAACGAAAATCGAAGAGATTTTCTCCGTCGCAGTTTGCTTTTAACGGCATTCTCGGCGATTGCCGCGTCGTGCCGGGCGCAGACTCGCCGGCAATCCACGACAGCCGCGAAACAGTTGCGCCGAGTCGGCGCGCCGTGCGAAGGCTGTGAAGGGATTTACGAAGGAATGCCCGAAAATTTAAGCTGGCAAACCGCCATTGCCGACGCGAAAGAGCCGGGCGAGCGAATGGAAATCAGCGGCGTAATTTACAAACCGGACGGCAAAGCGCCCGCGCCCGACGTGATTTTGTACCTTTATCACACCGACTCTAAAGGCTTTTATTCGCCTGCGCCGGGCGCGACCGGAAACGCGCGGCGGCACGGACATCTGCGCGGCTGGATGAAAACAAACGCTCGCGGCGAATATAAATTTGCGAGTATCCGACCGGCTTCATACCCGGAAAGCCGCAATCCGCAGCATATTCATCCGATTCTCAAAGAACCGGACACAAACGAATATTGGATTGACGAATACGTTTTTGAAGACGATCTGTTGGTTACAAAAGAGCATCGAGCAAGTCTGAAAAATTACGGAGGTTCGGGAGTGATTCGTTTGACTAAACAAAACGGCGTTTGGATTGGAAAACGCGATATTACGCTCGGATTGAACATTCCGAATTATAATTGAAAATTATTTATTCGTCGCCATTACGACTCTTTCGAGCTTGACGCGCGCCGAATCGCTGTCCAGACTGTGCTCGGCGAGCCGTGCTGCCTGCATTTCCGATTTCGCCGCGCCGCCGATGAGCAGCGCCGCAGCCGCATTTAGAACAACCAGCGCGCGTGCTTCGTCGCGGCGTTTTCCGCTCAAGACCTCGCGGATAATTTGCGCGCTCGCTTCCGGCGCGGCGGCGCGTAAATTTTCAGGATTGCCGCGTTTTAAACCGAAATCTTCCGGCGTAATCGTAAAACGATTGAGCTTTCCGTCCGTAGCTTCAACCACATTTGTTTCGCCCGCAATCGTCAATTCATCGAGACCGTCCGAACCGTGAACAACCCATGCCCGTTTTGTGCCGAGCGCAGAGAGAGCTTCAGCAACCGGCGCGAGCAGCGACGGATGCCAGACGCCGACGATTTGAAACGGCGGGCGCGCCGGATTTACGAGCGCGCCGAGCAGATTGAAAGTCGTCCGCAATCCCAATTTTTTTCTGACGCTGGCGACCAGATTTATCTGCGGGTGAAAAACCTGAGCGGGCAGAAAACCGATTCCCGCGCCGTTAAATGCGGCGTAAGCGTTTTCGCGCGCGCGGACTTCGCCGCCCTCGTTTTTGGAAAAATGCAGTCGAACGCCGAGCGATTCGAGAACTTCGGCGCTTCCCGTTTGACTGCTGACGCGGCGATTGACTTGTTTCGCCACCGCCAAACCCGCGCCCGCGATGACAAACGCAGCGGCGGTCGAAACGTTAAAAGTTTTCGCGCGGCTTGAGCCGGTGCCGGAAACGTCTATGAATTTTTGTTTGCGAGTTTCAAAATTTGCAGCTCGCTCGCGCATCACGGTCGCCATTCCCGCCAATTCTTCCGAGGTTTCGCCTTTTGCCGCCAGCGCGACCAGAGCGGCGGCAATTTGTTCGACGCTCGCCCGTTCGCGGTTGAGCAAAGCGCGCAAAAAATCCGCTGCTTCTTCTGCGGACAAATCTTCGCCTCGCATCAAGCGCCACAAAAACAGACGAAGCGGCGTGTCGGCTGCGCTCCCGGGCGACAAAGCGGGCAAAGCGGCAAATTTGAACCAATCGGTTTTCGACATAAAAGCCGTAGCTAAATCTAATCTGAATTTAGGTTAAGAGATTTTTCACCAAAGAAATACCGGGACACAGAAAATTTAATTTCGTTTATTATTCCAGTTTATTTCGCGGCTTGCAGCATTTTGATGATGTCTTCGCGTTTGGATTGACGCGCCCAATCAAGCGCCGTGCGACCTTTGGCGTCCTTCAAATCTCGGCGCGCGCCCGCTTTTAAAAGCTCTTCGACAACTTCCGTTTTGCCGTCGGCAGCGGCGTATATCAAAGCCGTGCTTCCGTTTGATTCCTGATGATTGATGTCTGCTCCGCGCGACAAAAAATCCCTCAATAAATCTAATTGATTGTTGATCGCCGCTTCAGTTAAAACCGTTCCGCCGTGCTGGTCGGCGGCGTTGACATTTGCGCCTTTTTCCAGAAATTTTTGAACTAAATCGAATTGATTTTTGTTTGCAACGGACATCAAAGGCGTGCGTCCTTCGGCTCCGGCGGCGTTAACATCCGCGCCGCGTTCGAGCAGCAAATTAACGATTTCCGGTTTGTCTTTGCGAATTGCATAAAGCAGCGCCGTTTCGCCTTTGCCGTCTTTGCCGTTGATGTTAGCGCCGCCGTCGAGCAGAGCTTTGACGGCTTTTGCGTCGCCTTTCTGCGCGGCGAGCGTGAGCGGCGTTTCGCCTTGGTCGTTTTTTGATTCGGGCGACATTCCGGCGGCGAGAAAAGCATTAACCGTCCGCAATTCGCCGTTTCTGACCGCATCGAGAAATGCTTTTTCCGAATATTGGACGCCGCGCATTTTTAAGTCCTGCTTTGCCAATTCGGGAGAGACTTTCACTTCTCGCTGCTGGCAGGCTGCGGAAAAAACGGCGAAAAACAGAATTGCGACAAAAAAACTGTAAAAATATTTCATCAAAAATCTCCGGTTGAATTTTAACACCGAAACAAGACGCAAAAAACGCGCGGGCTTTCGGAGAAACCGCGCGTTTGATTTCTAAAATTTTGCCGCCGAATTTATTCGCCTAAAAATCGGCTCTGCCAACCGTTTTGCACGTCGTCAACCGTCAGCGCGCCGAGTAGATAAACCATTTCGCCATTCTTTTTGCGAAGAATCAGGCTGTATTCGCCTTTCGGCGTGTTTTCGGCGGCGGTAACTTGAAAACTCAATACCGACGCTTCCGAACCGTAATCCTGCGGAGCGAGACTCGCCGCAACGACGCTGAAAAGCGGCGAGCTGATTTCGACTCCCGCCAACTCTTCGGACGTAAAATCGCCGCCGACGAAAATCATATACGAGCGTCCGGCATTGACCGGAACGGCGACGGTCGAAAGCTGTCCGTTAAAGCCGACGAGCCGGAAATTGAAAGTTTTGCGAGGGAAACTCAAATTGCGGTTGAGCATTGCGGTTGCTTCGGAATCAGTCTCAACGTCTCCGATCTTGACGGCGCTTGCTTTTCCTTCTTCGATTGATTGTGCGAAAACTTTATATTTTCCGTAGGGCAGCCCGCCCAAATTAAACATTCCGCTTTCGTTTGTTTTTGATGTGGCGATGAGCCGTCCGTCCGACTCGTTTTCAGCCCAAACTACCAAATTCGTTAACGGTTTTCCCTTTCCGGTCGAAAGAGTTCCGGCGATTGTGCCGCAGCAATCAACTGCGTCTGATTTAGCTCCGTAAATCGTGCGAATTCCGGCGCGGTCGTCGTCCGACAAAGTGCGCGGCGCGAAAGCCGGAAGCCCGTAAATCCCGTTTTTGCCTTGCTGCGGATGCATCGTCGCGCCCAAAACGTCTGTGTGGCTTAAGCCGAGCAGATGTCCGATTTCGTGCGTAACGGTTGCTTGTAGATCGAAAGTTTCCGCGCTGCCGTCGGTCGAAAACTGCTGATGCGGGTTAAGCGCGATGTCGGCTTCACTGAGGAAGCCGCGTTTTGTGAAAAAGACGCGCGTGCGCCCTGCCAATTCGTTTGCTTCGCCTGCAAACGAGGCGAGATTTTCCGGTGCCGAGGCAATTGTTAAAAGACTCGTTCCGTCGCCTTCCGAATTTGCGGCGTTGATTCCGCTTTTGTCAGTCCAAATGAGATTGAATTTGATATTTGCCGCTTGTTCCCAAGTCGCCAAACTGCGCTCGATTGCGCCCGAAATGTCGCTGCCGGATTTGATGTTCGGAGCTTGTTTTAATGAATTTGAAACGGCGAGCGTAATCGGCGCGCCCGATTTCCAACGCAGCGGAATTTTCCCGCCTGCATCGGCAAACTGCGGCTCGTAGGCGCGCGAAACGGCGAACGACGCGAAAATCAGCAACGCCGCCGAGATTAAATGAATTGTTTTTCGCACAGCCTTCGCCATTCGTTAAAATTAGTTTTCGATTTCCGACGTTTTGCCTTCGAGGTCTGCCAAAGCGACGGTTAAAAGCAGAGCGACCAAGCCCAGAGTCGCTAAAATATAAAGCACATCAATGCGTTCGTAATATAAAAGAGCCATGATTACAGCCGCGACAATCGCGCCGTAAATGAGCGTCATCATCCGGCGGCTCAAACCTTTTCGTTTCGGTTCAATGTTACTAGCCAAGTTTTTAAGAAATCCTTTCTCGCGTATGCCAAAATAAGAGGCAATTTAATTTAGCATAAATCAAAGAGGATTTGCGAAACCTTCTTGATAAATTTCGTCACCCGAAAGAGTGATTTTTGCATCGCACAAATGCGGCATGCGGTTTATAAAAATAAAAACTATCATTGATTTATCGGTTTGAAACCGGAATTTTAAGGGGAGAAGCAAAAAGATGATTGTTTTAAGACGGGCTGAAGACAGAGGACACGCCGATTACGGCTGGCTCGATACGCATTACACATTTTCTTTCAGTGATTATTACGACCCGCGTTTTATGGGTTTCCGCGATTTGCGCGTGATAAATGAAGATTACGTGGCAGGCGGAGAAGGTTTTCCGACTCACGGACACCGCGATATGGAGATTTTGACCTGCGTCGTCGAGGGCGCTCTCGAACACCGCGACAGCACAGGCGGAAACGGTGTTATTCGTCCCGGTGAATGGCAGCGAATGACCGCCGGAACCGGCGTTCGCCACAGCGAATTTAACGCTTCGGAAACCGAACGGGTGCATTTGCTGCAAATCTGGATTTTGCCGGAAAAAGAAAATCTAACTCCCGGCTACGAGCAAAAGTTTTTCGCGCCCGAAGAAAAGCAGGGAAAATTGCGGCTCGTCGCTTCGTCTGATGCGCGCGACGGTTCATTAAAAATCAATCAGAACGCCGCGGTTTATAACGGAGTAATTACGGCGGGCGAAACCGTCGAACATCGGCTCGAAAAAGGCAGATACGCCTGGCTGCAAATCATCAAAGGCACGGTTGATTTAAACGGCAATCGGATGAAAGCCGGCGACGGCGCGGCTGTCAGCGAAGAAGAAATTTTGACGATCAAAGCCGATGCCGAAAGCGAAGTTTTGCTTTTCGATTTAGCTTAAAAATAAAGCGAAACTAAGCGAAACTAAAGGAAGCCTAAAAACTAAAAATAAAATTACTTCGCGCCCTTCGCGTAAATCCTTTGCGTCCTTTGCGGTTTAATTCCCAATTATGAAACGAATTAAACCGCAAAGGACGCAAAGATCAGCGCAAAGGGCGCGAAAATTTTTGTTGTGATTCATAATTCGTAATTTTTTTTCCGCGCTTGTATAATTAGCTCGCCGAATCTGACGGCAAATTTTCTCCCGAATTTTGAATTTTCGAGCAAAATCTCAATGAACGAAACGTTGGAAAAAGGAAGAATCGTAACGATTTTCGGCGGCTCTCGCTGCGGCGAAAATTCCGAAGAATACCGGCAGGCGCACCGCGTCGGCGCGCTGCTTGCCGAAGCCGGTTTAACGATTTGCACGGGCGGTTATCTCGGCGTAATGGAAGCGGCTTCGCGCGGCGCGCGGGAAAGAGGCGGGCGCGTTCTCGGAATCGTGATGAATCAATTCAAGGGCGAGCCGAATCGTTTTTTAACCGACAAAGTTGCAAGCAATCATTTTTACGAAAGATTGCAAAATCTGATTACGCGCTCGGTCGGTTTCATCGCTCTGCGCGGCGGAATGGGAACCGTGACGGAAGTCTCGCTCGTCTGGAACAAGCTCCAAACCGGCGTAATCGCCCGGCATCCGCTCGTTCTGCTCGGAGATAGCTGGCATCCGGTAGTCAAATGCTGGCAGGAAAATCTGGTTGTCAGCGATGCGGACGTTTCTTTCCTCGATTTTGCTCGAACGCCGGAAGAAGCTGTTAAAATCATCATTGAAAAATCT
>DASWLV010000193.1:0-12218 GCA_036400075.1 Pyrinomonadaceae bacterium | reverse complement strand
GATGCTTCGGCAATATCACGAATTAAAACAGAAATTTCCCGGCACGATTTTGTTTTTCCGCTGCGGCGATTTTTACGAGCTGCTGTTTGACGACGCCGTAACGGGCGCGCGTGAAATGGAAATCGTTCTCACGGCGCGCGGAAAAGATCGCGGCAATCCGATTCCGATGTGCGGCATTCCGCATCACGCCGCCGTCGGCTACATCGCCAAGCTCGTCCGCAAAGGTTACCGCGTTGCCGTCTGCGAGCAAATCGAAGAAGGCGTCGGGAACAAAAAAACCTTTCGCCGCGAAGTCGCACGCATTATCACGCCCGGCACGGCGATTGACGAACAACTTCTCGAAACCAAAGATTCGGTTTATCTCGCCGCCGTCTGCGGGGCGGGCGAAGCGTTCGGCGCAGCGTTTCTCGATTTGTCAACCGGCGAGTTTCGCGCGACCGAATGTCGCGGCAAAGACAGTTGGAAAACGCTCCGAGCCGACATCGAATCATTCACACCACGCGAAATTCTTTACCCGGAATCTCTCACTGCTTTAATTAAAGATTCATTCACAAATTCAAACAATTCTGCGGCTAACGATGAAAAATCCGCAATCCGCAATCCGCAATCCGCAATCGCAAATGTTGTTCCCTTTCCGACGAAAAACGAGCAGACCGGATTTTCCGCCACGCTGACGCCGCTCGATGATTGGCTTTTTTTCGACGATTATTGCGAAGGCTTGTTAAAAACTCATTTCGCCGTCCAATCTCTCGACGGTTACGGTTTGACCGAAAAAACGCAAGCCGTCCGCGCCGCCGGAGCTGCCCTGCGCTACGTGCAGGAAACGCAGCGCGCCGCAGCCGCGCATATTGCCGACATAAATTATTTCGAAGCGAACGAGTTTATGATTTTGGACGCCGTGACGCTTCGGAATCTCGAAATCGCCGAACCGCAAAGCGGTTCGGACAAACGCCGCACGTTGTTCGGCGTGATTGACCAAACCGTCACAAATATGGGTTCGCGCCTTCTAAAATCGTGGCTTTTGCGCCCTTCAATTCGGCGCGGCGAAATCGAAGCCAGGGCAACGGCGGTCGAAGAGCTATGCGATTCTATTTTGCGCGACCGTTTGCGAGTCTCGCTCAAAGAAATTTCGGATTTGGAGCGTCTGATTGGACGCCTCAATATGAATACTGCGACGCCGCGCGATTTGCTCGCTCTATCGCGATCACTTAATCAAGTTCCAAATCTCAAAAAGTCGTTATCGGACGCATCCAGCTCTCTGCTTCAAGTTTTGCACGATAATATTTCTGAATTGCCCGAAATCAAAGATTTAATCAAAGCCGCAATTTCGGAAAATCCGCCTTTAAATCTTTCAGACGGCGGAGCTATTCGTGACGGATTTAACGCCGAGCTTGACGAATTGAGAAATTTGAGCCGCGATGCGAAACAAACCATTGCTCAATTTGAAGAAAACGAAAAACGCCGTTCGGGAATCGCCAGCCTGCGAGTAAAATTCAATAACGTTTTCGGTTACTTTATCGAGATTTCAAAATCGAATCTGTCGCGCGTGCCCACCGATTACGAACGCCGACAAACACTCGTTAATGCTGAGCGTTACACGACGCCGCAGCTTAAAGAATGGGAACACAAAATTTTGGGCGCGGAAGAAAGAATTTTGGAAATCGAAACCGAATTGTTCGGTCAAATCCGTTCAACCGTCGCGCAGGAAACGAAAAATTTGCAAACAACGGCGCGCGCTCTCGCGACGCTGGACGCGCTCGCGGCTTTGTCGGAAACGGCTTCGCGCCGAAATTTCGTCCGACCAATTTTGCACGACGGTGATGAAATCGAAATCAAAGACGGGCGGCATCCGGTTGTCGAAGCGTTTTTAAGCGAGCCGTTTGTCCCGAATGATTTGTATTTGAACAATTCGACTGACCGTTTGCTGATTATCACCGGACCGAATATGGGCGGAAAATCTACGGTTTTGCGGCAGACGGCGATTATTCAAATTCTCGCGCAAATCGGTTCGTTCGTTCCCGCTCGGCAGGCAAAACTGCCGATTGTTGATCGAGTTTGGACGCGAGTCGGCGCTTCTGATGATTTGGCTTCGGGGCGTTCGACCTTTATGGTCGAAATGACCGAAACGGCGGCGATTTTGCACAATGCGACGCCGCGCTCGCTCGTTCTGCTCGATGAGATCGGGCGCGGAACTTCGACTTTCGACGGGCTTTCAATCGCGTGGTCGGTCGCCGAATTTTTGCATGATTCTTCCGAACACGCCGCCAAAACGCTGTTCGCCACGCATTATCACGAACTGACAGAATTAGCCGAACGTCTTCCCGGCTCGCAAAATTATCAAATCACGGCTTCGGAACGCGGCGGCGAAGTCGTTTTTCTTCATAAGGTGGAACGCGGGAGGGCGACAAAATCTTACGGAATCGCGGTGGCTCGGCTTGCAGGTTTGCCGCCCGAAGTTATCGCCCGTGCGCGCGAGGTTTTGGAACGGCTTGAACGATACGAAATTGACGTTTTCGCCGATGTCGTCGAGCGAAAACAAACTCCACAGAGCGAATCAAACGGTTTGAATTCCGCAGTCAGACGTGCGGCGCGCGGTCGAATGGCGATGCAGACGACTTTGTTTCAAACCGCCAACGAAACTTTGATTGAAGAATTAAAGCAAACAAAAGTAGAAAACTTTTCAGCCGAACAACTGCGAGATTACCTGCTCGAATTGCAGAAAAGAATCGTTTGATTTTTCAAAGCTCATTCTTTTTTTGAAGAATCCGCCAATTCATAACCGCCGCGTATGCGGCATTATGAATTTAGCCGTGTCTTTTAAGGCACGGGTAATAGAGATTGCATTTGCGCGTCGCGTTAGCGACGACTGACTCCAGTTTTTTGTATTCAAGCGTCGCTGACGCGACGCAATTTGTTTCGCTACTTTTTACCGTGCCTTAAAAGACACGGCTAAATTCAAACAATCGCTCCGCGACTCAAAGAAAATCCCGCAAAGTTTAAATAACAAACTTTGCGGGATTTTCGTTTCGGAGGGTTTTATTTTGACTTATTTTTGGGCGGGTTTGCGAACAAAGGTGAAATTTTCTCTGCCCGTTTCCTTGAATTTTTCGCTCAGATTTTGAGCGTTAACTTGATAGCTTTCAATCGTCATCGTTTCGCCCGCTTCGCCGTTGACGGTTTGAGCGATGCGGTGCGGGAGCATCAAACCATTGACGCTGCGATAATCCGAAAAGCGCACTTGAAATTCGGCTTCTTCAAGCTGGATACGCGGCATTTCTTCGCCAGCCTTGACGGTTTCGGTAACGTTACCGTTTTCGTTTATTTTGCGGATAACAACTCTATTTCCGCCGTCGCCGCTGATTTTTTCGCCTTCCGGTAAAGTATGCCGGAAAACCATTACATCTTTTTCGATCGTGCCAGCCGCCGCGCCTTCTCGTTTCATAACGAACCGCACCGGTTTGTTTGCGCGATAGCTCATCATCAACGGAAGATGCGTGTTTTTGTCAACATAAAGTTTGACGGCAAAACCATCTTCGCTACTGGCTTCGACAATATCCGCGGATGTTCCGTCAACGCTGCCTTCGCCCGCGTAATTATAAACCGCATTCAAACCCGGCGACGTTTTCAACAAAAGTCCGAAAAGAAGTCTCGATAACTCGTCGCCGTGACTTAGAGCAATTCGCTGGTTCGTTTTTTCAGGCGCGGCGCCGTCTAATTTTCTGTGAGCAAACACTTCAATATTTCTGACTAAGACTTTTTTGCCCGATTCGGCAGCCATATTCGCTTCGTCGCTGATTTTGAAGTTTCTGTGCAGTTTGCCCGAAGTTTCGAGAGCCATCTCGACGTTTCCGTCAAATGAATGCTCCTGACCGTCCGGCGTTTTAATTTTGTGACTTGCTCTGCCGTTGATTAATAAATTTTGCACGGCGTCAATCAACGCGCTGCCGCCGAGCGCTTCGCGCGCTTGTCTTAAAACGGCTTCGGCGCGCTCGTCGCGCAAAGTTCTCGCTTGTGCCGCTTGCAAACTGCAAATTGCCGCGTCGCCGATGACGAACATCGAACATAAACAAATAGCTAATAATTTCCTCATTTTTTTTACCTCTCAGGATTTCTAGGGTTTTGAGCCTTTTGCTCGTTTTCGATAATCATCATCGCCCGAATTTATAATAAATAGGTTAAGGCTTCGCAAAGAATTTGTTAAGAATGTAAAATGTTTGTTTTACAAGATTTCAATGCGAAATTTTCGTGCTAGGATTCTTTCTGTGTTGAAGTTTCTGCGCGACAAATTGTCTTTAACCGTTTTGCTGGCTTTGCTGCTGCCGGTGCTGCTCGGAGTTTTGGCGACTTTGCAGTATCGCTGGCTCGGAGAAATCAGCACAGCCGAACGCGAACGAATGCAGGCTCGCCTGCAAACCGATGCACGGCGTTTCGCGCAGGATTTTAACGCCGAAATGACCAAAGCGTTTTTCGCGTTTCAGTTTGATTTGGAGGAAGCCGAAGATGCCGATAAGCTTTCCGAGCGTTATACATTGTGGCAAAAACAAACGCAGTTTCCCGCGCTCGTCTCGGAAATTTACGTCACGAAAGAGAGCGAAAACGGCGAGCGGCAATTAATTCGATACGACGTTGCGGAAAAACAATTTTCCGCCGTATCCCGGAGCGAAGAATTAAAGCCGCTGCTCTATAAAATAAACGACGAGTCAAAACCCGAAGCTCCGCTGCCGCTTACTCGCAACTTTGATACTGTTGCCCCGGAAATTCCGGCTTTGCTGATTCCCTTTTTCGAGCGAAAAGATCATATCGTCCCCGAAGAAAAGCACATTAGATTTAAAACTCAGGAGATGAACGGCAGCGATTTTCTGATTGTTAAATTAAATTCGGAAGTGATCAAAAACGAAATCTTTCCAGAGCTGGCTCGTCGTCATTTTTCCGATTCAAATTTCGCATTTGCGGTTTTTAACAGCAATGAAAAGGAAACAGCGATTTATCAATCGCGGGAAAACTTCGACTTTTCCAAAGCCGACGCCGCTGCCGGATTTTTTGAAATCAGCCCTGATTCGCCAAATATTTTACTTTTAAGCTCTCCGCTGCCGCGAGTTCAAACGAAAAAAGAAGGCACGATAGTTTTTCAATCAAAAATTTCAAAAGTTGAAAAAAGAGAAAAACAGCCGCTCCGGTTAAAACGAACAAATTCAAACGGGGATTTGCATTTTCAACTTTCACGAAATGAAGAGAAAGAAACGATTTCTTACATAAGAGAAGAATCGCCGGGCAGATGGCTTTTAAAAGTCAGCCACGCCGACGGCTCGCTCGAAAGCTTTGTCAATAAAACTCGCTGGCACAATCTCGGAATCAGTTTCGGAATGCTTGCTTTGCTCGGTGCGAGCGTCGTTTTGCTGATTGTTTCGGCGCACCGCGCAACGCGGGCGGCGCAGCGACAACTCGATTTCGTTTCTTCGGTAACGCACGAATTTCGCACGCCGGTCGCCGTAATTTGTTCGGCGGGCGATAATCTCGCCGACGGAATCGTCAACACGCCGCAGCAAATCGAACGATACGGCAAACTGCTTCGCCGCGAAGGAAATCGTTTGACGGAAATGGTCGAGCAGATTTTAGAATTTGCCGGAGCGCGCTCGCGCCGCAAAAAATACGATTTTCAAATTGTTTCCATTCCAACTTTAATCGAAGCGGTTTTAACCGATTGTCAGCCCGTAATTGAAGAAAAAGATTTTACGGTTGAAAAACAAATTGCCGCCGATTTGCCCAATATCTCGGCTGATCCAAACGCGCTCAAACAATCAATTCAAAATCTCGTCAATAACGCTCTGAAATACAGCAACGGCAGCCGCTGGATTAGAATTGCGGCGCGACGGGAACGCGGGCGCGTTTCGATTTCGGTCGAGGACAAAGGATTCGGAATTGAACCGCGCGAGCTTCGTCAAATATTCGAGCCGTTTTATCGCGGGCGGAAAGCAGTCAGCGAACAAATTCACGGAAACGGACTCGGTTTAAGCCTCGTCAAACAAATCATCGAAGCGCACGGCGGCGAGATTCGAGTCAAAAGCGAAACGGGTAAAGGCAGCCGATTTACAATCGAAATTCCAGCCGCTTTGCCGGAAACGGAACCGCAGAGACATATTGACAAAGAGATTTTAAAAACTGAAGTTCTGTAATTTGTTTTTCAATTTATTCTCTCTGTCTCTGCGTCTCAGCATTTAAATTAAACTTGAAAGTTTTACTCGTTGAAGACGAACCCGGATTAATTCTGACCTTGACCGACCGGCTTGAAAGCGAAGGCTTTGCCGTCGAAACCGCCGTCGATGGCGAGAGCGGCGAGCGTAAGGCGATTACGGGCGATTTCGATTTAATCATTTTGGACGTAATGCTGCCGAAGAAAAACGGTCTCGACGTGTGCCGCGATCTTCGGCGGCAAAACGTTGCGACGCCGATTTTAATGCTCACGGCGCGAGGCGAAACGATTGACAAAGTTCTCGGTTTAAAGCTCGGCGCTGATGATTATTTGACCAAGCCGTTTGAAGTTCTCGAATTGCTCGCCCGCATCGAAGCACTCCTGCGCCGCTCGCCGCAAAAAAATCAAAACAATCAACCGGAAACTTACAATTTCGGCTCAATCTCAATTGATTTTCGCCGCGCCGAAATCAGAAAAGACGGTTTGCCCGTTGAATTATCGGCTTTGGAATTCAAACTATTGCAGCATTTGATCGAGCATCGCGGTAAAATGCTTTCCAGAGACGAACTGCTCGACGAAGTTTGGGGCTACGACGCAACGCCGACGACGCGAACCGTTGACGTTCACATCGCGTGGCTCAGGCAAAAGCTCGAACCGAATCCACGCCGCCCGCAATATATCATCACGGTTCACGGGTTGGGCTATAAATTTACCGGCTAAAGTACGCCTGCGTACTAAATTTTCAGACACAAAATCATAAATTTAAACGAAAAATATTTTGTGGAGTTAAATTTATGCCAGATAAATCAAAAACCATAACCGGAAAAGATGATGAGAACGCAGGAGCAACCGAAGTCAACGGACAATTGATAAACCCGACCGGAATCGGTCGCAACGCCGAACAGGAAAACACCGGAAACGCCGAATCAAAAAAGGGCGATAAAAACAAAAAAACTACAACAGGGACAATCGAAGGAAAAGAAAAAGCCAAAAATCGGCGCGAATCGAGCTTAGAATCAAAAGATTCAGACCCCGACAAATCCGATCCGAAAAGCAATCAGGACGAGCCGAAAGCCAAGAAACGCGATCCCGATAACAGCGAAGACAACGGAAAGGATAAACCGAAGAAAAAATCGAATAAAAGCGAGTGATTATATCGCCGTAGAGAGTACAAATCTGAAAAGTTTGTACTCTCATTTTCTTTCACAGCGTTTTGCCTCTCAATCATTTTCCAGCCTTTCTTCAAATGCTTTTAACACCGCTCGCTCAACTTCGCGCAAAGGAACGTCGAATTCGAGAGCAGCCGCGCGACATTGTTCGTATTCCGGCGCGGCTTTTAGAATTTTGCCGTTTAATTTAGCAGCTTTGACATCAATCGCGCCGAAAACGGTTTCAACCCGAACTGTTTCGCGCGGCAATGCGTGGCGTTTAATCTCGGTTTCGCGCACGCCGAGCGTTGAAGTTTCACGAAATAATAGCTGGAGAAATTTTTCTTTATCTTCCGCGCGGCACAAAATCGAAATCAGCACGGCGGGGCGCGATTTTTTCATCACAATCGGCGCAAACCAAACGTCAAGAGCGCCTGCCGCAAAAGCTCTCTCCAACACAAACCCGGAAATCTCTGGCGACAAATCGTCAATATTCGTTTCCAGCAAGATTAACGTTTCGGTTTGTTCGTTGTTCGTTGTTCGTTGTTCGTTGTTCGTTTCGCCCAACATCAGACGAAGCACGTTTGGAAAATCTTTGTATTCGCGTGAGCCTGCGCCGTAGCCCGTTTTTTCGATTTGAAAGTCCTCAAGAACGCCGAATTCTTCGCAAACGGTCGAGATTATTGCCGCTCCGGTCGGCGTTAAAAGCTCGCCGGTGATTTCAGTCGAATAAACGGGGGCGCGCTTTTCTTTTAATAATTCGACGACTGCGGGCGGCGGAATGGGAAAATTGCCGTGCGCCATTCGGACAAAACCGCTCCCGACGTTTAATTTTGAAGAAACGAAACGTTCGACGCCGAGCATTTCAAAACCGACGCACGCCCCGACGACATCCAGAATCGCATCCATCGCGCCGACTTCGTGAAAATGCACTTTTTCGACCGCAATCCCGTGTACGCGCGCTTCTGCTTCTGCGAGTTTGGTAAAAATTTGAATCGCGCGCTTTTTGATCGCATCGCTCAAACCGGAATCGGAAATGATTTTTTCGATTGTGTGAAGATGCCGGTGCTGATGCTCGTGCGGAACGGTAACGTGCGCGAAATTCGCACTGATGCCCGAACGGTCAACCGTGGAAAATTCGATTTGCCAGCCGTCGAGATTGAGCAGTTTTAATTGCTCGGTCAAAGTTTCGCGGTCAATTCCGAGCGCGACGAGCGCGCCCAAAATCATATCGCCGCTCGCGCCCGCAAAACAATCGAAATATAAAGTTTTCATCCCGGCGATTTTAGCAAAGAAAGTTGGAGGAAAAGCGGAAAAATTTTCTCTTTAAACTTTTATATAAAAGGAGTATTTTCTATCTGGGAATCCTCTTGTTGCCCGCATCATTTAACCTCGACCTTCCGCAGCAATTAAAAATCTATGCAAGACAGAAGACAGCATCCCCGTTCGAGCGTCGCAAGCGAGCTTTGGATTGGACAAGACGGCATTTTTACCCGCGCCGATGAAAAACTTTCGGATTTAAGCGTCGGCGGAGCTTTTATTGAAACCGCGCAGCATTATTCGGTCGGCAGCGTCTTGAGTCTTCGTTTTAAATTGCCTGAAGCCGGGCGTTTTTTGACCTGTACGGCGATTGTCAAAAACTCGCGCGACGGTCAGGGTTTCGGCGTTCAATTTTTGGATTTGTCGCCGGACGACCGCTGGCTGCTCGATTCTTACATTCAAAAACAGCGCCTCGAATTAGCTTATTGATTCAATTAGAGCGAATCAACATAGTATGTCCATATCAGTACCTTGAACGGTAGTGAGCGGGTCAATTAACAAACCCGCTCACTACCGTTCAAGGTACTGACTGTGATGCCTGACTTAACCGGACATTGATTCCATAACTGCTCTAGTTTTCGGTAAATCGTTCTCTCGCATTGCATTTTCTCCGAAATCGAATTAAAGTTTGCGCGATTGTTTTTCGATTTTGAAAAGGAGAATTAGAAATGTTGAAAAAAATCGGTTTTTTATTGTCAATTGTATCTTTGGTTTTGATTTTGACTGGTTCGGACGTTTTCGCACAAGCACGGATTCAATTCCGGCGCGGCAGCAATTCAACATCCGTCAGCGGCAATCTCGCGGCAAGCGGAATGAGAAGCTATGTTTTACGCGCCCAGCGCGGTCAAACTCTGACGGCTACTTTGAGTTCCGGGAACGGCAGAGTTGATTTTACGCAAGGCAATTTGCACGATTCGCAGTTTAGCCGCGTGCTTGAACGAAACGGCGATGTTTACATTGACATTGACAATCACGGCAACCGCGCAACTAGATTTACTTTAACCGTTTCGATTCAGTAAAACTTTAACGATTTCATAAGAAAAAAAGCGGCGCGGTTTTCCGAACGGCGTCGCTTTTTTGCCTTTAAAGCCCGCCGACCGTTATACTTTTTGTTTTTTATCGAACAAAAGGATAATTCAATAAAGTGAATCTTTTAGAACTGCAAACAGAATTGCGCGAACGAGTGCGCGAAGCCGCGCTCGAAAATTTCAATGTCGAGCCGGAGCAAATCGCTTCGGAAGTCCCGCCGCGAATTGAGTTGGGGGATTTGGCGTTTCCGGTCGCTTTTGAAATCGCCAAACAAGTCAAACAGCAAACCGGCGAAAAACAAAATCCCAGAAACATCGCCGAACGATTAAAAGAAGCGCTCGAAAAATCGGAATCGGTTGCGCGCGTAGAAGTCGCCGGCGCGGGTTATCTCAACGTCTTTTTCGACCGCGCTAAATTCCTGAAGGAATTCGCAGACGCTGAAGCTCTCCCGAAATTAAAATTTTCAGACGACGCCGCGCGCCCGAAACGGATGGTCGAGCATACTTCGGTCAACCCGAACAAAGCGGCGCATATCGGTCACGTCCGCAATTCGGTTTTGGGCGATACGTTTGTCAGAATTTTGCGCGCCAACGGCGACCGAACCGAAGTGCAAAATTATATTGACAACACCGGAGTTCAAGTCGCCGATGTCGTCGTCGGTTTCGTTCATCTGGAAAATAAAAATCTCGCGGAAATCAAACAAATCGCAGCAGATTTAAAAACCGAAGGCAAATCTTTCGATTATTATTGCTGGGATTTATACACGCGAGTCGGGCAGTTTTACAAAGAAAACGAAACGGAAAATCTGAAATTGCGCGCCCAAATTTTGCACGAATTGGAATCCGGCGCGGGCGATATTTACGAGCTGGCGGATTATGTCGCCACCCGAAACGTCGAATGTATTCTCGACACAATGGAGCGGCTCGATATTCGTTACGATTTGCTGCCGCGCGAATCTGAAATTTTACATCTGCATTTCTGGCAAACGGCGTTTGAAAAAATGCAGGAATTGGGCGTGATTCGTTTTGAAACCGAAGGCAAAAACGCGGGCTGCTGGGTGATGCCGTTCGGCGATTACACCGGAACGGAAGAACACGACGCAGACAAAATTCTCGTCCGCTCAAACGGAACCGTCACTTACACCGGCAAAGACATCGCTTATCAAATGTGGAAATTGGGCTTGCTCGGTTTGGATTTTAATTACAAGCTTTTCCACACTTACCCGGACGGCAGACAAGTTTGGGTGACAACAAAAGAAACGGGAGACGCTAACGCTCCGAATTTCGGATCGGGCGAAGCGGCTTACAACGTTATTGATTCGCGCCAATCTTACCCGCAGGAAATCGTCAAAAAAGGCGTCGCCGCAATCTCGCCCGAAAAAGGCGAGCGGGCATCGGTTCATTTGGCTTATGAAATGGTCGCGCTCTCGCCCGCCGCCGCCGAAGAACTTGGTTTTAAATTAAGCGAAGAAGATCGGCTGCGTCCGTTTATAGAGATGTCCGGTCGCAAAGGCTTGGGCGTCAAAGCCGACGATTTGATCAATCGGCTGGAAGAAAACGCTTTGCGCGAAGTCGAAGCCAGACACGCCGGTTTATCCGAAGCGGAAAAACGAATAACTGCGAGCCAAATCGCCGTCGGCGCGCTCCGATATTTTCTTTTAAAATTTACGCGCAATACAATTATCGTTTTCGATTTCGCCGAAGCTCTTTCTTTTGAAGGCGAAACCGGACCTTATTGCCAATACGCGGCGGTTCGCGCCAATTCGATTTTTAGAAAGCTCGAAGAAAACGGCGAATCGAGCGCGGTAAGCGGAATGCGGGACGCGGAATTGGAAGCAGTCGCCGACGTTTTATCGGGTGAAATCGGAAACGAGATTTGGTCGCTTTTGACTTTAGCCGCGCGTTTGGAAGAAACCGTCTCTCATTCGGCAAATCAAAATGAACCGGCGTTTTTGGCAAAATTCACATTCGCGCTCGCCAAAGCATTTAATCTTTTTTATCACCGGCATCGAATTATCGCCGAGGAAAATCGCGCTAAACGCGCCGTTTTAATCACCGTTGCCGACATTACCAGGAGACAACTGATTGCTGCGCTTCGGACACTCGGAATCATCGTGCCGGAAAGAATGTAGCACGCCCGGTTTGACAACTTGATAACGAGTTTGTTATCAAAGTTATACCAAGTTAGTTTCCGATGATTCTTTCGTCCGAACAATCTGCCAATGCGTCGTTGCCCGAATTCGGTTGCTGTTGCCGGCGCGCTTTTTAACAGCAGGTTTTGCTTTTGAGAGAAGTAATCGAAGTTGTTTTCTTTTTTCTCTAATCATACTGCCGGTTTCCGAGTAAACCGGCAGTTTTTGTTTTTTGAATCGAATTTCCCACGACGAATGCGGCGGTTTGGCTAGATTTTTGCTTAATTTTATTTTGTGTTGGAAAGACTGGAAAAACTGCTTTTTTTGCTGGCGAAATGCAGAATTTTCGGCAAATTGCCAACAATATTGAATAGAGATTTATTGTTTGAAATTCGATTTT
>DASWLV010000192.1:0-10097 GCA_036400075.1 Pyrinomonadaceae bacterium | reverse complement strand
ATATAAAACGGTGCAAGGAGAGAGAAAACTAAGACGCTCACCAGCGCAAACCGAAAAACGCGAAAAATTTGCATAAATGCTTTTCCCTTAAATTCTGTTTTAACGGGCATAATAAAAAAGCTCGCCGAACGATTATTGAGATTCCCGGAACAACCGTCTGAAACGATTGTTCGACGTTTCAAATTTAATTTTCTCGTTTGCGATGCTAACCTCTCGGACAACGCGATTAGGATTCGTTTGCCTTTCGTCTTGGTTGCTTTTTCACGCTCCATCCCAACAAAGCTAGGAATTATACAGACAAAACGCCAAATCAGGAAATGCGGCGGAAAATAATCAATCCGTCACGTCTCTCAAATGAAAAAGCAACTGTAAACTATGCGCTGTAAACTATAAACTGTTCTGCAAAGAAACGATGAAATTTCTGCAAAACAGCTTACAGTTTAAAGCGTAGAGTTTACAGTTGCGCCTGATTGAATAACGCTTACTTCAAATCCGACAATTCAAAATTCAAAGTTTCTTCAATCTCGCTTTTCTGGCTCAAAATGCGAAAATCAAGCTTGTCTTCGTGTTCAAACACTTCGATTACTTCAGCACGCGCGAGCTTGCCGGAAATCGCGGCGTCCGCGAGCTGATCCTCGACATAACGCTGCAAAGCGCGCCGCAGCGGACGGGCGCCGTAGCTTCGGTCGCCGCAGGTTTTTTCGACGAGCCATTTTTTCGCTTCGGTCGTTAACTGCACAATCCAGCCGCGTTCGGCGAGCGTTTGATTTAAACCGCCGATTTGCAAATCAACGATTTCGAGCAAATCTTCTTCGCCGAGTTCATCGAAAATAATGATTTCGTCCAAACGGTTGAGAAATTCCGGGCTGAAAGTTTGCCGCACGGCGGACAAAACGTTTTCTTCCAGTTTCTCGCGCGTCTTTTCGCCGTTTGCCTGAAAACCGAGCGAAGCGCGTTTTTGAATAAACCGCGCGCCGATGTTTGAAGTCATTATAAAAATCGCGTGGCGGCAATCGGCTGTATTTCCGTGCGAATCGGTTAACACGCCGTCTTCAAAAACTTGCAGCAAAACATTGAACAAATCGGGATGCGCTTTTTCAACCTCGTCCAAAAGCACGACTGAGTAAGGCTGGCGGCGCAATTTTTCGGTCAACTGCCCGCCTTCTTCGTGTCCGACGTAACCGGGCGGCGAGCCGATTAATTTCGCAACCGTATGTTTTTCCATAAATTCGCTCATATCGAGACGAATCAAAGCTTTTTCCGAACCGAACAGAAATTCCGCCAATCGCCGGGCGACTTCGGTTTTTCCGACTCCGGTCGCGCCCAAAAACAAAAACGAACCGACCGGGCGCTTGACGCTTTTCAAACCGGCGCGCGAACGTCGAATTGCTCGCGCCAGAGCTGAAATTGCCTGCCGCTGCCCGACGACCGAAGTTTTTAAATCTTCTTCGATTTTTAGCAATTTTTCGGCTTCGTTTTCTTTGACCGAAGCAATCGGAATCCCGGTCCAGCGCGCGATAACTTCTTCAATGTCGTTGCGCGTCACGCCCGCAGACGAGAATCCGTCTTCAAGAGTGTTTAACTCCAAATTAAAAAGCCGTTCGTCGTTGTCGGTCGCTTTGCTCCAGCTTTTAACGGTCTGCTGCCAGGCGACTTCGGCATAATCGTCCTTACGCGCTCCGCGCAGTTTGACGCGCGCTCCGGCTTCGTCCAAAACGTCAATCGCTTTGTCGGGCAAATGTCGTTCGGGCAAATAACGCACGGTTTGCGTCACGGCTGCCTGCAAGGCTTCTTCGGTGTAACGGATGCCGTGAAAAGATTCGTATTTTTCCAGCAGACCTTCCAAAATCTGCAAAGTCTCGGCTTCGTTCGGCGGCGTCACTTTGACGGTTTGAAAACGGCGTTCGAGCGCGCGGTCTTTTTCGATTGACTTGCGCGCCTCGCGCGGAGTCGTCGCGCCGATTACCTGGATTTCGCCGCGCGACAAAGCGGGTTTTAAAATATTTGCGGCGTCCAAAGAGCCTTCCGAATTTCCCGCACCGACCAGAGTATGAATTTCGTCAATAAAAACGATGTAATGCGTATTTTCCTGTAATTCTTTGAGAATATTTTTGAGCCGCTCTTCAAACTGACCGCGATATTTCGTCCCGGCGACGACGGATGATAAATCGAGCTGTAAAATTCGTTTGTTTTCAAGCTGCGCCGGTACGTCGCCCGACACAATGCGCTGCGCCAAGCCTTCGATAATGGCGGTTTTGCCGACACCCGGCTCGCCGATTAAAAGCGGATTGTTTTTCGTCCGGCGCGAAAGAATTTCCACTATTCTCTCGATTTCCGGCTGCCGACCGACGAGCGGGTCGAGCCGGTCGCGGTAAGCCGCTTCGGTCAGATCGCGGCAGAATTCTTCCAGATTCGGCGCGCCCGTTTTTTGCGCCGCGCGAACGCCGTTTTGATCCATTATCAGCTCGCGCACCGCGCTCAGGCGAAGCCCGCGCTCAAACAGAATTTCCGCCGCCATCGAGCGTTCTTCGCGCAGCAATCCGAGCAGCAGATGTTCCGTGCCGATGTAGCGATTTTGCAAACGGTCGCTTTCTTCAAAAGCAAAAATCAAAACGCGCTTGGTTTCCTGCGTCAAAGCAAGCTCCATAGTCTGCGGCAATTTTTCGCGGCGGACGCTGCGACTTTCGATTTCCTGCCGGACGAGGTCGGCGTTAAAAGACGAGCGCGCGGTGAAAAAGCGATTCGCCAGAGTTTTGTCCCCGCGCACCAGCCCGAGCAGCAAATGTTCGGGCGCAATTGTTTTCGAGCCGTAATTCGAGGCTTCGTAGCGGGCAAAGAAAATGGCGCGACGAGCCTTGTCAGTGTATCGTTCAAACATAAAAGTTTAGATGCCGACCGCCCTTCTTACGATTAGGTAATGCCGACGATTATATTGAAGTGCGTCGTTAGAAGCCAGAAATTTCTTCTGCGGTTGGCTTGTGTGGAAAAAAGAACTAATCGAGTTCAATTTTTAAGATTTTCCAGCGGACGCATTCGCGCTGCCGCCCGCGCCGGAATCGCGCTTGCCGGAAAACTCAAAAACAGAACCATCGCGGCAATCAACAAAACTTCTCCGGCATTTACCTGTAAAGAAATGCTCCCGACCTCGTAAACATCTGCGGGAAGATAAATTAAATCTAATTGATTGGCAAGAAAACAAACCGAAATTCCGAGCAAAACGCCCGCAATCAAACCGATTGAAGCCAGCATCAAGCCTTCAATCAGAAAGATTGAAACGATTTTTCGAGCGCCCGCGCCGCAAGCCCTGAGAACGGCGATGTCAAAACGCCGTTCGCTGACCGACAAAGCGAGCGTCGTTGTAATGTTTAAAGCCGCGACGAAAATTATTAAACCGATAATCAACAACGCAATTCGTCTTTCAAGCGCAAGCGCCGCAAAAAGCGGGCGATTTGCTTCGCGCCAATCGAGAATTTTATAATCCGCGCCGATTTGTTCGGATATTTTTCTCGCCGTTTCGTTCGATTTGTAAATGTTTGCGGTTTCAACGGCGATTATCGAAACGGTAGAAAGATTTTTGCCGGTCAACTTCGCCACATCTGAAAGCGAAAGCCTAATCCAGGTCGAATCATATTCGTAAAACCCGGTTTCAAAAATCCCTGCCACCTCCACTGCGTTCGAGACCGGAGCGAAACTTTCACCAATCTGCCCGCTTCCAGAAACGATTTCAGCCGCGTCGCCCATTTTTAATCCGGTTTTTTCAGCCAGAATCCTGCCCAGTTCGATTTTGATTTTGTTCGCGGCTCGTTGTTCGTTGTTCGTTGTTTGGGATTTCCCCTCCTGCAAGCCGCGCAAAACCGCGAACGCGGAATCGGTTTTTCCGATTAACAAAGCGTTGTCAAAGCTTTGCGCTGAAACTTTTTCGACGCCTTCGATTTGTCGAATCTTTTCGTTTAATTCATTCCAATCGGCAATTTCGCCGCCGTCGGTGCGAAAAACCGTGAGGTGCGGAGCGTTAGCGAAAATTTTTTCCTGAATCGCCAGCCGGAAACCGTTTGACAAGCCGAGCGCAATTATCATCGCCGCCGTACCGAAAGCGATTCCGACAATTGCCGCCCACGCGGTCAAACGCGCAAGAAAGTTTCGGCGCGGCTGACGAAAATAACGAAAGGCGAGAAAAAATGCGAAACGCACTTGTTCAAAGTAATGACAGGCACGGGAAATTGCAAAACAGAAATCGTTTTGACAAAACGACAAAATCAGGGTTGATTTCTTTTATTCAGAATATTATTCTAGTAATGGATGAATTAAGAGAATGATTGACGAAATAGACCAGACAATATTGAGCATTGTTCAGCAGGATGCCCGGATTTCCAATGTTGAGATCGCGCGTCAGGTTAATCTTGCGCCGTCGGCTGTTTTGGAGCGTTTGCGAAAGCTCGAAGAGCGCGGCTATGTGCGCGGTTTTTTCGCCGAATTGGATGCGCGGAAACTGGGTTTCGGGCTGACGGCTTTTGTTTTGGTGCGAACCGACGACAGGCACGGCGAAACTGCGGAAACTCTGGCGCGAATGCCCGAAGTTTTGGAAGTGCATCACGTAGCCGGAGAAGATTGTTATTTATTAAAAGTTAAAACGCACGACGCCGAGGAATTGGGAGTTTTATTGCGCGAAAAAATCGGCGATTTGGAGCACGTTAATTCGACGAAAACGACGGTCGTTTTGCAGACAGTGAAGGAAACAACCGCGCTTCCGCTCGAACAAAGCAAACAGGAACTTGCCGTCAAACGCACGCGCAAAAAAGAATAAAGGTTAAACAAGGAGGGAAAAAAGATGCAATCGGAAATTGCTTTGGAAAATAGAAAACCTGCGGAACGCAGCCTTTTGCTGCTCATCGCGGCATTTGCGGCGATTTATTTGATTTGGGGTTCGACTTATATCGCCATCAAATATGCGATTGAAACTCTGCCGCCGTTTTTAATGGCTGGCACTCGGTTTTTAGTCGCGGGCGCGGCGCTTTATGCGATTGCGCGGTTTTCCGGCGAGTACGAAAAACCGAGTTGGCGGCATTGGCGAACCAGCCTGATTGTCGGAATTTTGTTGCTTTTGGGCGGCAACGGCGGCGTTGTTTGGGCGCAGCATTATATTCCGTCCGGCTTGGCGGCTTTGCTCGTCGCGGTCGAACCGCTCTGGATCGTTTTATTAAATTGGCTTTATTTAAAAGCCGAGCGTCCGAATCTAAAAGTCATTTTAGGATTAGTTTTAGGTTTCGTCGGACTTTGGCTGTTGATTGGAAACGGCGTTACGACAAACGATTCGACAAACGGCTGGATGCAGATTTTCGGCGCTTTGCTGGTCGTCGGAGCAGCATTTTCGTGGGCTTGCGGCTCGCTTTACGGATTAAAAGCTCCATCGCCGAAATCGCCGGTTTTGGCTTCCGGGATGCAAATGCTTTCGGGCGGCGCGGTTTTGTTTTTATTCGGCAGCGCGAACGGCGAATGGGCGCGATTTAACCCGGATGCGGTTTCGCAAAACTCGATTTTGGCGCTTTCCTATTTAATCGTTTTCGGTTCGATTATCGCATTTACGGCTTACAGTTGGCTGCTCAAAAACGCCTCGCCGTCAATTGTTTCGACTTACGCTTACGTCAATCCGGTTGTCGCGGTTTTATTAGGCTGGGCTTTGGCAAACGAAGCGTTGTCTCTGCAAATGCTCGTCGGTGCGGCAATTATCATCGGTTCAGTGGCTTTAATCACTTCAAATCAAACTTCAAAACATTCTCCCGCCGAAGAGCAGTAAATCTTGCTGCTCTTTTTATTTTCCTTTCAAAATTCATTGTGGCTAAATCAAAGCGTTTTCGGCTAACATAAACGGCGATGCTGGTAGGAATCGAAGAAGCCGCCGCCGATATTGCGGCTGGCAAAATGATTATCATTGTTGACGATGAAGACCGCGAGAACGAAGGCGATCTGGTTTGCGCGGCGGATAAAGTCACGCCGGAAATCATCAATTTTATGGCGACGCACGGGCGCGGGCTGATTTGTCTGCCGCTAACGGAAGAACGCTGCGATGAATTAAAGCTTCCGCCGCAGGTTTCGGAAAATACTTCGAGCTTCGGCACGGCGTTTACGGTTTCAATCGAAGCGCGCGAAGGCGTGACGACCGGAATTTCCGCCGCAGACCGCGCGCGCACGATTCAAGCCGCCGTCGCTCACGACACAAAAGCGGAAGATTTAGCGCGTCCGGGTCACATTTTTCCGCTTCGCGCGAAAAGCGGCGGCGTTCTCGTGCGCCCCGGTCAAACCGAAGCGAGCGTTGACATTGCCAGAATCGCGGGTTGTTATCCGGCGGGCGTGATCTGCGAAATAATGAACGAAGACGGGACGATGGCGCGGATGCCGGATTTGGAAAAATTTGCCGCCAAACACGATTTGAAAATTATCTCGGTCGCCGAGCTTGTTCGCTGGCGAATGGAAAAAGAGCAGCTCATCGAGCGCATTGTCGAAACCGTTTTGCCCACCAATTTCGGCGAGTTTCGTGCTATTGCGTACAGAAACGTTATCAATGATGACATACACTTGGCGCTCGTCAAGGGCGATGTTTCCGTCACTGACGAACCTGTTCTGGTGCGTGTTCAAACGGAAAATGTAACTTTTTCACTGTTCGGCGTTAAAGTCGGCGGAACGGCTTTGCAAATGCATTCGGCGCTGCGCAAAATCGCCGAAAATGACAAAGGCGTGATTCTTTACCTGCGCCAGCGCGAAAACAATTTAGGATTGGTCAAACAGCTTGAAACTTATAAATTGATGCAGGAAAAAGCGATGACATTTTCCGCAGCCGCGCGCATCACAGGTTACGGCGCAAACCGCGATTACGGCATCGGGGCGCAGATTCTTCACGATCTGGGCTTGCGAAAAATTCGGCTTTTGTCGAATCATCCGCCGCGCGTCAACGCGCTTGAAGGTTTCGAGCTTGAAGTTGTCGAAAATGTGCCGCTCTAGTGGCGAACCGAAAACGTTAAATGGTAATCTACCAGGAACTCACTCCCCGTTTACCGGTTACAACTTAACGACTCGCAATCGAGTAATTTTATGGCTGACGAAGAAAACCGCGCGCCTGAAGAAGAAATTCGGGACGAAAGAGACGAGCAGGAAACAAACGACGATGCCGTTGCACCGCCGCGCGGCTGGTTTTCGCGCCGAAACATTTTAATTCTCGCTTTGATTCCGCTCGTCCTGATTGTAGCGGCGATAATCGCCGGTTTTCTCGCCGTTCGCACCGGCTATGTCGCTCGCTATATCGAACGGCAATTCGTCGTGCAAATGGACAACATGGGCATCAGGGCGGAAATCAGACAATTTGAACAGACTTTTGCGCCGCTCGGCATCCTGATGCACGATGTTAATCTTTACGATAAAGAAACCGGCGAAAAGCTCGCCTTCGTCAAATATCTCAAGCTCGACGCGACCGTTACAGATTTATACGCCTTAAATTTAAACCGCACAGTCCGGCTCGATTCGACCGAAGTTGACGGACTCGAAGCGTGGGTCACTTTCGACGAAGAAGGGCGCTCGAATTTTCATCGTATAAAAATTCCTGAACAGGAAGAATCGAATCTGCGATTTAACTTCAACACGATGAAATTCAGTCTGCGGAATTCCGTCGTGCATTATGGTGACCGCCGCTACGATTTAACGGGCGACGCGCGCAATGTCGCGCTTCTTTTAGAAACGGAAGCGGGCGTTTCCGAATCGGAGCGCGAGGTCGAAAATCGCCGTTTTCGATTCGATTTAACGGCGACCGATTCAACGTTGACTTATCAAAGCGGAAAACCCGTCGAGCCGATTGACATCCGTTTGCGCGGAGTCGCCACGGAAACATACGCCAATATCGAGGAGTTAAATTTAAAATCGCCGGTTGCGAACACATCTTTAACGGGCAGGCTCGAAGATTGGGAGAATCTCAAATATCGTCTTGATGTTCAACAGGCGAATATTGATTTGCAGCAGGCAGGCGAAATTATCAAATCCGAAGCCGCTTTGCGCGGAATCGGCAATTTCGTCGGCACAATCGAAGGCGGAAGTGAAAACGGAAACGATAAATATGCGATTAACGGCGAAATTCAATCCGACGCAATCGCCGTTGATAACATTCGGCTGAGAGGCTTGCGCGCCGACGCTTCCGTTGTCGGCGCAAACGAAACTTACGAAGCGAATGGCAAAGCCGTCGCCGATCTGCTCACCTTTGGCGATTTCCAATTAAATTTAATGCAAATCGCCGGAAAAGTGATGGGAACAGGCACGGATTTTCGCTGGCTCGGCGAGCTGCAAGCAGCGTCCGCCCGTTTCCCGGACGGTAACGTCACGACGCTGATTTTAAACGACGCGGTTGCCGAATATAGCGACGGTCAATTGGATGCGACAATTGGTTCTGCTTCGACGGGCACGCTCGAAGCATTTGACGCGAGAGTGCGCGGCGGTCGCGCTTCAAATGTGAAAATCAGAAACTCCGACGCCGGAACCGACGCGACAATCGGCAGCCTGCGCGCCGATTCTGTTGTTAGAGAAGATTTAAATTTGCGCGGCGTTCGCGCCGCCAACGTCCGCGTTCGCGGACGCGAAAGCACAAACGTCCAGATCGGCAGCTTGCAGGCGCAAAATCTGCAAACCGATCAGGCAAATATACAGAATTTAAACGCGAGCGGTGTTTCGATAAACACGCGCGGCAACGCCGTGACGGCAAACGCCGAAACAGTGGCGGCGGCGAATGTAACGGCGGAGGGCGCAAACATTCAAAATTTGCGCGCTCGCAATGTTGATGTCGAAAACATTGGCAACACTACGAACGTCATCGCCGCAAATCTGCAAATCGGCGGTTTGCAGACCGCGCAGGCTACTCTCGGCAGCTTGAATATCGCGGGCGTTCGTTTGCGAGTTGTCGGCGAAAGAATCGAAGGTTCATCCGGCGACATTAACGCCGGAAACGTGACTCTGGCGCGTAGCGCGAGCATGCCCGAAGGCGGGACTTTAAGCAATGTGCGGCTCATTCGCCCGGTTTTTGTTGTTGAACCGTCGGGGCGTTATCGCGCGAGTATGGATTTGAGCTTGGGCGGCGGCGCCGTCGGCAGTCTAAATGTCGGCGCGGCGCGGGCTTCTGTTGTCGCTTCCAGCTCTGGAATCGAGCTTTCAAATTTGAATGCTCAACTCGTCGGCGGCGATGTGCGCGGCGACATAAATCTAGCGCTCGGAAATAGCGGGACTTCGAGAATCAATGCGAATTTTGAAAACCTCGATGTCGCCAAAATTTTAACTCTCGTCGGCGGGCAAGTCGTGCCCATCGCCGGAACTGCGACGGGCAGAGCCGACTTAACTTTTCCCGGCACGAATTTTCGCGCTGCTTCCGGCACTTTAAACGCTGATTTTACTGCCGAAGCCGGGCGCGATGCCGCGAACCGCGTCCCGCTTACCGGAACGCTTGCAGTGCGCGCCACGAACGGTTTGTTCGACATCGAAACGGCGCGTTTTAATACTCAAAACACCGAATTAACGGCTTCCGGGCGTTTCGATTTGGAAGGCGCGAACTCTAATCTGCAAGTCGCGCTCAATTCGACGGACGCCAAAGAATTACAGCGGCTGGTTGCGGCTTTGGATGTAGCGCCCGCAGTTGACCGACAGCTCGCCGAAAATCGAATCGAGCTTGCCGGAAACGTGAGCTTTAACGGAACTTTGACCGGAAATCTGACCGATCCGACAATTAACGGGCGCGCCGCTCTCGAAACTTTAATTGCCAACAACCGCACGCTCGGCTCGCTTTCGACAGATGTTTTCGTCTCGCCCGCCGCGACCGAACTCAGAAACGGATTGCTCGCGCAAGCCGATGGCGGACGAGTTAATTTCGACATCACCGCGCCGCGCGTCGGACAAAACAATATTTCGGTCAACGCTAATCTCCAGCGCGTTAATCTGGGAAACATTATCGCCGCAATACCGGCAGAAAGCTTGCCCGGATCTTTACAGCGGGTTAACGCTGAGACGACCGGAAGAGTTGAGTTAACCGGCTTGCCCGGCGCGATTCGCGGAACCGCGGAAATCTCGGCGGCAAA
>DASWLV010000191.1:0-7707 GCA_036400075.1 Pyrinomonadaceae bacterium | reverse complement strand
ACCGCTTCGACCACAAGCTCGCGGTCAATATTGTGTTCGGCGCACAGCGCGTCAATATTTTGTGCAATCGTTGATGTCATTTTTTCCTAACTATTCTGCTCAGATTATTCTGCCGCCGCTTTTTCCTGTTCGCGTTCGGTGGCTTTCCTGAATTCTTCTTCGATGTCAATTTCCAGATTTGCTTTGGCAATCTGTTCAAACGGAATCTCGACTCGCCCGTTTGTCTTATCGTCAAAAATCACCGCCTCGCCTTCGACTCCGATGATACGTCCGCGAAAGTTGCGTTGATTTCCAACTGGCTGACGAGCCTTTAATTTCGCCAAACTTCCGGCATATTTCGCGTAATCCCGCAAGCTATAAAGCTCGCGTTCCAAACCGGGCGACGAAACTATCAGCGCGTAATTGGAAGAAATAAAATCTTCCACGTCGAGAATTGTTCCCAACGTATGACTGACGTGCGTACAATCGTCAACTGTCACGCCGCCAGGCTTGTCAATAAAAACTCGCAATTCGGAATTTCGTCCGCTCCCGACAAGCTCGACGTGAACCAATTCCAACCCGCTCTCGGCGGCAACCCGCTCGGCAATTTCCCTCACCCGTTCTGAAACTCGAAGATTATCCATTTCCCCTTTTCCCAATCGTTTTTCAGGCAAAGAAAAAGTGGGCGCGAAACCCACCGGATTACTTTTCGCCTTCCGAAGGAAAATAAGATTATACAGGGCAAACGAATTTAAGGCAAGAATCAGGACGAATTACATGCCAATTATCTTGATTACTTCCGCATCACTCTTCCCTTAAATTAATTTAACTACCATCACTGAAGTACTTAAGCGTACAACGAAAATTAAAGATAATATAGGTAAAAAGCCATTTATCACTTGCGAAAAGCAGCAACTTTTTATATAACTGCTGTGAATTTAACTAACAAATGGTGATTAGGTTATAAGCTGACCAACTAAGTCGTATTGCAAATAAAAATTACCAAGTGTTTAAGGTAGATAAAAAGGGCATTAACATACTAGATTCAGCATCACGCTCTTACAGCAAAAGACTGCTCTGTTTTATCACGCTTCAGCGACACATAAATTTTCCTGGAAAAAACTTTGGGTGATGATAGGTTTTGTTTCTTTTTGGGGCGTTAATTAATTAAGCGGTTAAAAACACGAAAGGGCAAATACAGTTGAAACCAGACAAAGGGAAAAATCTTTGTGCCGGAATTCAAATAATTTCTCTTGATAAAGAGGGAGAAATCAATAGCAGACATTAGCTGAATCAACTATATCAACGCCATAAAAAGAAATCCCCCTAATACTTACTGGTTTTGCTGTATTTCGGTAATAATTCGCTAATAAGAAATTTCACTCATTTGTTTCACATGATAGAGGTAAGAAAATGAAAATATTTTTAAGCCAGTCAGGAAAGACAAGCCACGCTGTTGCCACCGCACTTAAACACTGGCTTAACAATTTATTACCTTCTTTGGATCTTTGGATTTCAGACGATTTGCCCAGTGGACGACGTTGGTCAATAGATTTAGCTGAGAAGCTTTACGAAACTGATTTCGGTATTGCAATCCTAACCAAAGAAAGTCTTGGTTCTTCTTGGATATATTTTGAATGTGGCGCATTATCTAAAACGACGCACGGCTCACGTATCTTCCCATATTTGTTTGATTTAGAGGACACTGACTTTACTAATAATCCATTAACCCAATTTCAAGCCAGAATAGCTGATAAGGCTGGAACAAAAAAGTTGGTATTTGATCTGAATAACAGTCTGCCAACTAAGCTTCCAGAACAATCATTAAATTCTCACTTTGAAGGCATTTGGTCTCATCTGGAGAATGAATTTAATTCTATCCGAGAAAAAACGAGTGGCATAAATGAAATAATAAAAGGCAAAGCACAATTTGATACTTTATTTGCTGAGGTTACAAGGGCTAATTCATTACTTGAGAATCAATACCTCAGAATAGTTGTTAATAATTCTCTGGAAGATTTTGCAGGAGGTATCGGGTCAGTAAATTCCTCAGAAAAGAGCTATTCTCTTCCATATATTTTGTACCCAGTTTATTTGATTAACCTTCTAAAGTCTTTGAAACCTCAAACACAAGCTATTGCCATAGTAGACAAGGATGAGCCTTTTTGGCGGCAAAAAGAAGGCAAGGAAATTCTGCTTCATACACATAAAAAGAGCACCCGTGTGTTTGCCTTTCGTAATAAATCACACTTGAGAGAAAACCTTCCGATAATTCAAGAACATGCGCATGAATATGATGTGTTTATAATAGATAGTGATTTGTTAACTCAATTTTATAGCTCTAAGCCATACGATTTCTCAATTATTGGCGACATCAATAGCACAAGCTTACTCGCCGTTTATGACGAAGAAGACTCTCTTATGAAGAAAATAAAATTTACTGCAGAAACCAGTAATATCTCGCGTCATCATGATAAATTTGCCCAAATACGGGATGCTGCAATCCTAGTAAAAAAGAATTTTAATGCTGCTAAAGAAGGGGAAGAGCTTATAAGTCAAGTTTTTCCTCCCTTACGACCTACAAGCACTGTTAACCTGTCGCCACTGGAACAAAGGCATATTGAGATGTCTTCTTACATACATCCCCAAGAGTATCATTTACATGAGGAAAGGCACGCTTATTACGTCGAGATGATGGATCGAATGATAGAAATTTGCGAGTCCCACCCTCTGAGCGTTAGAAATCAACAGGAAAAATTAAAAGCTTTGGAACTTGGAGCAGGCACCGGTTTATTTACTAAGCGTTTGCTGATGATGCAAAATATTGATTTAACAGCAATAGAATTAGACTGGGCTTGTTATCATATCTTGTTAGAAAACATGATGGAAATTGTTGATATGAAGAAAAGTTTTTCTGAGCGCGCGCCTGATATTATAGAAAATGATGCAACACAACAGGCAATTGAAGGTAAAGCCAGACTGAAGGATGTTTTTACTTCAGAACAACTCAATTCGATAGTCCGTTGTATCAATGCCGATAGCAGAATTTATAATCCTGACGGCACTTTTTCTTTTATTTTTTCTTCTTTCGCTGACCATCATATAAAACCTTATGACAAAGCCGAATACTTCGAGAACATTAAAAGAAATCTTAAGGAAAACGGGTTAGTAATTATAGGTGATGAGTTTTTACCATCCTATGATGAAAATTCACGCGAACGTGCCCTAAACACTTATCACCGGCACATCATTAATGAAACAAAAAAGATACATGGAAATGATGCCTGGGGGTTAGTTCAACTCGAAGAAGCGGCACTCGAATCTGGTCTTAAAGGTATCGGTGACTTTAAACTCTCCTGTGAGTTATATGAAGGGTACTTATCTAAAGCTGGTTTTAAATATACAAAGGAGTTAATTGGACCTAAAGATAGGGATGATGTGGGAGGTATATATGTATATGTTTTATCTCTATAAACTTGAACTATCTGCTACAGTTGTTAATTAACCGTTATTGGTTTCAAGGTTACAGTTACCACGCGCCCAGACAATTAATCACCTTCAAAATGCCACTAATCGCATTTATACCGTGCAATTCTGACTTTATTAAAGTTCCTTTAAATTCTAGCTTTGTTTTCTGCCAATCATATCCAATCCGACCGCCGCGACTAAGATAGAGCCTTTGATTATGTCCTGTAGAAAATCTTTGACGTTTAACAAAGACATTCCGTTATCTAAGCTCGCCATAATCAATGCTCCCAAACACGCTCCGAAAATCGTTCCCCGCCCGCCCATCAAACTCGCTCCGCCGATCACGCAAGCCGCGATTGCGTCGAGTTCTTTCAAAGTTCCGGCATCGGGGCTAGCTGAGCCGACGCGGGCGGTAAAAATCAGCGCCGCGATTCCGGTCAAAGCGCCGAGCAGAGCGTAAACCGCGAGAATATTGCGCTCGTTGTTAATTCCAGACAGGCGCGCCGCATCCGGATTTCCGCCGATGGCGTAAAGATAGCGACCGAATGTTGTGTTGTTGGTGATAAAAAATCCGAGAAAACCGACGACGAGCAAAATCAAAACCGCAATCGGCACTCCGGCGTAAGCGTTCATCAGAAAAATAAATCCGATGATAGCCGCGATTTGCAGCGCAGCCGGAACGATCACTGAAACGGCGCTTGCGTTTTCCGAAACAAACTCGCGTTGCGCGCGCAATTGCCGAAAAGCGAAAAACAAAACCGCTAGAATCGCCAGAGCCGCAATCGTCCAGCCGATTTCCGGCGAAACATAAGATTGCCCGATTGATTTAAAATTTGCTTCCGAAACCGGAATCGTCTCCCCCTGCGTGACGCCTTTGATTGCGCCGCGCCACGCGAGCAAGCCGCCCAGAGTCACGATAAAAGCTGGAATTTTGGCGTAAGCAACGAGCGCCCCTTGAAACAAGCTGATTCCGACACCGATTAAAATTGCCAGCAGAATCGAAGGCACAAGCCCGTAATTCCAATTTGTCAGAGCAATTGCCGCGATGCCGCCCGCAAGCCCCAAAACCGCGCCGACCGACAAATCAATTTGCCCGGCGACAATCACCATCAGCATTCCGACCGCCAAAACTCCGGTCACAGAAGTTTGCAGCATCAGATTTGAAAGATTGCGCGGCGTCAGAAAAATCCCGCCCGTCGCCCAGTAAAAATAAAACCAGATTGCCGCAAGCGCCGCGAGCATCGTGTAAGCGCGAAGCGCCGAAGTGTTGATTTTAAAATTGCCGATTTTTGCTGTGTCGTTCATTTTTTAGAGCCACTTATTTAAAAGCGTTTTTCACCACAGAGGGCACAGAGGAGTCACGGAGAAAACACGGAGATTTTATAATATTTTTCTTCGGATTCCGCCTTCTGTCAGTTTGTTTACGTTGAAATTTAAAAGCAATCCTAGTTTCCAACCGCCCAAGCTTAAATACGTTAAAAGCTGCGCTTCATGAATCGGCGCGATTGCTTCGATAGATTTGATTTCGACAACAACACAGCCTTCAACTAAAAAATCCAAGCGATAACCACATTCCAATCTGACGCCTTTGTACTCAACCGGAAGCGGCTTTTCCTTTTCAAAATTGATGTTTCTCAAAACGAATTCTCTCGCCAAACATTCTTGATATGCGGATTCGAGCAAGCCCGGACCTAACTTCTTATGAACTTCTATCGCCGCTCCAATAATTGCGTTAGTTATCTCATTCAATCGTTGCAAATCAGGCATTTCTCTCTGTGTTTTCTCTGTGACTTCTCCGCGCCCTCTGTGGTGAAAAAGTCTTTCTCAAACATTCCCCGTCGCCGCCGCCATTACCTTTTCCGGCGTCGCTTCGTTTTTGGAAAATTCTCCGGTCACGCGCCCTTCGTGCAAAACCAGAATGCGGTCTGAAAGCCCCAAGACTTCAGGTAATTCCGAAGAAACCAGCACAATCGCCAAGCCTTGTTTCGCCAGCTCGTTAATGTTAGCGTAAATTTCCTGTTTAGCGCCGACATCAATTCCGCGCGTCGGTTCGTCCAAAAATAAAATTTTCGGGTTTGTCAGCAGCCATTTTGCCAGCACGACTTTTTGCTGATTGCCGCCCGAAAGCGTGCCGACGATTGTTTCGACCGAGTTTGTTTTAACCCGCAAATCTTTGCGAGCCTTTTCGCCGAAAGTTTTTTCGCGCCCGCGATTTGTCATAAAACGCCCGCTTAAATCCGCAAGCCCGGCGAGTGTCATATTATTTAAAACCGTCTGGTCGAGAATCAAACCGAGCCGTTTGCGGTCTTCGGTGACAAAACCGATTCCGTGACGAATCGCGTCTGCCGGAGAATTGATTGAAGCTCTTTCGCCTTCAATCAAAATCTCGCCGGAAACTCGCCCCGCGTGCGCGCCGAAAAGCGACATCAAAAGCTCGCTCCGACCGGCTCCCATCAAACCTGCGATTCCCAAAACTTCGCCTTTTCGCACCGAAAAATTGATGTTTTCCACCACATTTTGCCCGGCGTGTTCGGTATCTGCGGCAGTTAAATTGCGAACTTCAAGCGCGATTGCGCCGCGTTCGTGTTCGGATTTCGGGAAAATATCGCCGACTTCACGCCCGACCATCAAAGAGATGACTTTTTCTTTCGTCAGATTTTCCGCGCTTTCGGTTCCGACAGTTTTTCCGTCGCGCAAAACCGTGACCAGATCGCTCATCCGAAAAACTTCGTCCAATTTGTGCGAAATGTAGATCATTCCGACGCCGCGCGATTTCAAATTTTTTAGAATTTCAAACAGCGTTTCGACTTCCGATTCGGTTAAAGCGGCAGTCGGTTCGTCCAAGACCAGAATGCGCGCGTTTTGCGAGAGAGCTTTGGCGATTTCGACGAGCTGCTGCTGACCGATTCCGAGATTTCCGACCAATGTGCGCGGATTTATCGGAAGATGCACATCTTCGAGCAATTTTGCGGCACGCGCGTAAAGCTCGCCCCAATTTACGATTCCGAATCGGCTCGGCTCGCGCCCCAAAAAGATGTTTTCGCCGACGGTTAATTCTTTGACGAGCGATAATTCCTGAAAGATAATCGCTACGCCAGCCGTTTCGGAATCTCGAATTCCGCGAAACTGCCTTAACTCGCCGTCTATAAAAATCTCGCCGCCGTAACTTCCCGCCGGATAAACGCCAGACAAAACTTTCATCAGCGTAGATTTTCCCGCTCCATTTTCGCCGACAAGCGAGTGAAATTCCCCGGCGCGCAAATCAAACGTCACTCCGTCCAAAGCGCGCACGCCCGGAAATTCTTTTGTTATCGAGCGCATTTCAAGTAATGCGTTCGTTGTTCGTTGTTCGTTGTTCGTTGTTGATTCCGGCATTCGCTTTATAGAATTAATGTTGTCGTTCACAATTTCGACGTTCATTAAAATCTGCAACGAACAACGAACAACGAACAACGAACAAATTTATTGCTTGGGTCTTTGATCGGGCGGGACGTTCGCGTAAACGTCTTCGTATTTCGCGTAGCCGTCTTTGATTACGGTCTGCATCAGATTGTCTTTATCAATCGAGACGACTTCGAGCAAAGTTGCCGGAACGCTCTTTTTGATAGCATCGTTTTGAAACTGGGTTACGCCGCTCAAAGGCTCTTTTTTTGCAAGTTTTATTGCCGCTTCAACCGCGCTGTTGGCGAGCGGGATAATCGGTTTATAGACGGTCATTGTCTGCTTGCCTTCGGCGATTGATTGCAGGGCAGGTTTGTCGGCGTCTTGTCCGGTGACGAGAATTTTTCCGCTCAAACCTCTTTTATCCAAAGCGGCAATCACGCCCGAAGCCATTCCGTCATTGGAAACGACGAATACGTCAACTTTGTCGCCTTGCTGCGTCAAAGTGTTTTCGGCGAAATTCAAAGCCTGTTCACGGCTCCAATCAGGAATATGCTGTTCGGCGACGATTTTAACACCCGGTTGAGCGTTTAAAACTTCAAGTTGCGCTTTTTTCATAATGTGAGAGTTGTTATCAGTCGAAGCGCCGTAAACCATCACGTAATTTCCGCTCGGTTTTTTCTGCAAAGCATATTCAGCCATTTTTCTGCCGATAACCGGAACTTGGTGAGAAATATACAGGTCAATTTTATCGGAATTTATTAGCCGGTCGTAGCTGATTACCGGCACGTTTTGAGCTTTGGCTTTATCAACCATCGAAGCGGCTTGCGTCGCGTCGTGCGGCGCGATGACCAGAACGTTAACGCCTTGTGTCAAAAG
>DASWLV010000190.1:0-7873 GCA_036400075.1 Pyrinomonadaceae bacterium | reverse complement strand
CAGATTTTAAGTCCCACCGCTGTGCGCATAATGCACGGGCAGCAAACAGTGATTCCGGTGGGGAGCGTTTCTCAAAAATTGTTTCCCTCAACTCATCTGCAAGGCTACGGAATGGGTTGGTTTGTCCGAGATTATCGCGGTCGCAAAGTTGTCGAACACGGCGGTAATGTCGGCGGAATGACGGCGCAAATCGGAATACTATCGGAAGAGAATTTAGGAATAGTGATTTTGTCGAATATGGATTCAACCCCGGCGCCGCAAGCCTTAATGTATCGAATATTCGATTCGTTTCTGGGAGACGCGGACAAACAGGTTGATTTAAGCGCCGAATACAAAAAGCTGTCTCAAGAAGGGAAAGCACAAATGCAGGCGCAGGAAAAAGAGTTAGCGGCAAAACGTCAGGCGAGCGTAAAAACGAGTTTGCCCGTTGAAAGTTTCGTCGGAGCTTACGCCAACGAGCTTTACGGCTTAGCGCAAATTTCAAATCGCGGCGGAAAGCTTTATCTGAAATTCAATGAGGAAGCGCAAGGCGAGCTTGAGCATTGGGAAAAAGACACGTTCCGCATCGTTTGGACGAATCCATTTTATGTTGAAGTAGTCGGCAAAACACCCGTCACTTTTCAAATTGAAAACGGAAAAATTACTGAATTAAAAGCTCAGAATCTAGCGGATTACAAACGCATCTCAGCGGAAAACAGTAAATAAAAAGCTAAAGAAATTGCTTTCCGAACAAATAATAAAATTTACTCAGATTAATCACCCGAAACTTAACATATATGACGTTTAAAATTTTATTTCAGCTTTTAGTCGGCAAGACAATAATGCTGACACTTATTTTTCTGCCTGTAGCGGCTTTTGATTATCCGGCGCAGCAAATTTCCGCAGCCCAAAACGTCGAACGGGGAAAATTCATTTTGTATAAATACGGGCGAGCAATCGGCGCGGAAAATTACGAAATTAACGCAGAAGGCGATGCTTTAAGCTTAAAGACAAATTTTGAATTAACCTTCGTCGGGGATAAAGTTGCGCTCACCACAACTTTACGAATGAGAAAAGCTGATTTCAGACCGCTGAAGTTTGAAAGCAAGGGCAGAACTTCTACGCGCACCGATGTTGATACAACAGTCGAAATAACCGGCAAAACAGCGGCTATCCGAAATAGTTCGCAAACAAAATCGCAGGTTATTTCCGATAAATTTTTCACTGTTTTTCATCCCGCGCCGATTGCACCGCAAATGATGCTTTATCGCTACTCTAAAAAGAATAATGTTAAAGGTGATTTACCACTGATCCCGGGCGGAAACGCAAAAATCGAATTCCTGGGAAAAGACAAAATCATTGCCGGTGGTAGTGAACAAACCCTTGAACGTTATTCGATTGAGGGCATCATGTGGGGACGCGAGACGGTCTGGTTCGACGCGCAGCAAAATCTCGTTGCGCTCGTTGGCGCGGACGCTGAAATGGACAGGTTCGAAGCCGTCAAAGAAGGTTTTGAAGAGGCTCTGCCCGTTTTCGTCGCTAAAGCTGCGGAGGATGCGGTTCGGCATCTCGAAAAGTTATCGCAGGAAATCAAGCCGGTCGAGCAAGGAAAATACGCGATTATCGGCGCAACGATAATTGGCTCGAAAGATTTTGCTATTATTCCCGACGCCACTGTTTTAATTGAAAACGGACGCATCGCCGGAGTCGGGAAACGCTCGGAAGTTAGATTGCCGAAAGGAATAAAAATCATTGATGGAAGCGGAAAGACTCTTCTTCCCGGTTTATTTGACACGCACGCTCACGCCACGCAAGCCGAATGGTTTCCAGCATCGCTAGCCGCCGGAATTACAACGATGCGCGACGCCGCCAACGAACTCGAATTTATCGTGCCCGTCCGGGATGCAATCAAAAACGACCGAATTAAGATCGCGCCGGGTCTCCTCCTTGCTGGATATATTGACAGCGGCGAAAACGCGCTTGGCAAAATGCGGGCGGAAACGCCAGACGAAGCGCGCGTTTTGGTGCAAAAATATAAACAACACGGTTTCGAGCAAATCAAGATTTACCAATCGCTGAAACTC
Organism: Pyrinomonadaceae bacterium; assembly: GCA_036400075.1. Classification (GTDB taxonomy): domain Bacteria; phylum Acidobacteriota; class Blastocatellia; order Pyrinomonadales; family Pyrinomonadaceae; genus JALZCH01. Next base: position 5,810 of record DASWLV010000190.1, on the reverse strand, counting down.
GAATTAGTAAAAATCGTTACCGACGAAGCCCACAAAAACGGAATGACCGTGACCGGACACGTCCCGAGCAAAATGAACATTTATGGCGCAGTCGAAAATGGATTTGACCAAATAAATCACGTTAATTTCACGTTTCGCGCGATGCTTCCGAAAGATTTTAAACCCACGCCGGGAACACAACCGAAAATCGAACCCGAATCAGAAGCGGCGCAATCCGGTTTAAAGTTTCTCAAAGACAACAAAACAATTGTTGAGCCGACGCTCGCTCGCAGCGAATTAAATTTAAATGTGCGCGGTAAATCATTCTCCGAAAAAGAGCCGGGTTTATCAAAAGCGCCTTTCGAGTTTTCGTCTTTGATTGATTCGATGGGCGTTCCCGCCGAAATCGAAGAGCGCGCTAAATTATCGTTCGCTTTGTCTTTGCGCGTGACAAAGGCTTTGCAGCAAGCCGGAATTCCATTGACGGTTGGAACTGATTTGGTCGTTCCCGGACATAGCCAATACCGTGAAATTGAGCTTTTAGTCCAAGCCGGTCTTTCTCCAATCGAAGCAATCAAAGCCGCAACTATCGTTCCGGCGCAGACGCTCAATCTGGACAAGAAGCTTGGCACGATCGAAGTAGGAAAATTAGCGGATTTAATTTTGGTTGACGGCAATCCGCATGATCGAATCAGCGAAATTCGGAACGTAAAATTCGTCGTTAAAAACGGCAAAATGTACGATACGGCAACGCTTTGGCAAAGCGTCGGGTTTCGACCTTAATGATGACGAGGTTACTACGGGCGTCGCAGCTAACGCTGAAACGGGACAGGTGATAATTGTCCTGACCAATCTCGACAGACCGACCGCGTCAAACTTAATCAAGGACATCTCCGCGCAGTTAAATAAAAGCCCGGCTTCAAAATCCGAGAAACCGTAAAAATTCTGCATTCAAAAGAATGCTGAACGAAACAGTTGTTGAAGAGAATCCGAACTCGAACCGAATTTTCTTCAACAACTAAGTTTTAGATTCAAGAAAAAAAGCGCCAAAAAAGCTCCCCGGCATTTTCGGGGAAAACACTAAGGTTTTGAGCAGAATTGACCCGGGAAAAATGTATACAATTTATGACGGAATGAGCTTTGTGACGTCCAACCGCAAAATTCTAATTGTCGAAGACGATAAAAAATCAACGCCACGATCAAACTTTACCTTGAGCGTGACGGTTACGAAGTCTTCGCGGCTTACGACAGGCGCGAGGCTTTGAAAGAAGCGCGGACGAAAAAAAACGCTTTAATCGTCCTTGATCTGTTGCTGCCGAAGATTGGAGGCTTGGAGGTCTGCCGGATACTGCGAGACGAATCCAACGCCTACATAATTATGCTTACCGCTAGTGCTACTAAGCGGGATAAGCTAAAAGGACTCGACATTGGAGCCGATGATTATGTAACGAAACCGTTCAGCCCGCGCGAACTCGCTGCTTGCGTCGGCGCCGTGCCGTAAGAGAAAAGATTTGGCGGAAGAACCATCGGTAATCAGTATTGGGGAACTGATCGTCAACGTGGGCAGCGACGCGAACGAAAGGAACTTATCTGGCGGCACAGTATAAAAGATTGATCCGTCATAAGGGTAAACAAAGAGCGCTGGTCGCGGTGGGTCATTCGATCCTGGTGATTGCCCATCATCAAGCAAAATACTCGATAATTTGTCGGGTTTTCGGCTCAGAAATTTTAGCAACCCGATAATATGAGTTTAATCCCTTCACTACAGTAGCTTACAAGTTTATCATTGCTTGTTTGCTACCATAGCCTCAACAGATTGATTGCTTTCTGATTCGTTTTAATACTCCGTTTATCTTTAAACTAAAAATCCCTTTTCTGACCGGAATTGGAGGCGAGTCATAACTGACGCATTCTAACTTTGGTTAGCACCATTTTAAGTAGTTTTATTTTTCTAGTTTATTTTGCACTTAAAAATTAAGATACATAGTTTGACTATTATTGCTTCTTCATTTATGTTGTGACTGATTTTGAATTTAGGTCATACCAGGACATTATGCGAGATGTTGCTATACGCCAAGACATAAAAGATTTGATACTAGACGCTGCCGACCGGCTTTTAAATCAATTCGGTTATAAGAAAATGACGATGGACAATCTTGCCCAAGAGGTTGGAATCGCTAAGGGCAGTCTTTATCTGCATTTTCCGAGTAAAGAGGAGTTGGTTCTTGCTCATATTGACCGAATCGTTTACCGGTTGCTGGTTCATCTGCAAATGACCGCACATGGAGATGGTTCGGCTTCAGAACGTTTGCGAGAAATGCTTTTAACACGAGTGCTTTTCCGTTTTGACAACGTGCAGCACTATACGGAAAGTTTAAGCGATCTGCTTGCAGATATAAGGTCTTCTTTATTGCAGCGCCGTGAAAAGCATTTTGCTCTCGAAGCTCAGGTGTTTGCCGATGTTTTAAAAGAAGGCAGAAAAGACGGTTCTTTCGACGTGGAAGAAATACAGTCAACGACAAACGCGATTCTGCTTGCCACAAACTCCTTATTGCCATACAGCCTGAGCGCGAACGAACTTGGCAAACGAAAAGAACTTGAAAAGAAAATTTCAAAAATAGCCGACTTGATTCTGGTCGGCTTGATAAAACGAAGCTAACAGAAGGTTTTAACCACGTTACACCCGCATTGTTGTACTTTGCATTGAGCATAGCAAAGCAACATAATTCAACAATTTTTGAGAGGAAAAACAAAAACTATGTTGCCGATAAAATATTGCCTCCAACAATTCTATCGCTTGTCTTTAATCCTTATAATCAGTATCGCTTTCGCTTTGCCGATATTTGCGCAAACCGGCATTCCAGTTGGTTCCATGAGCCAGTGCGATACGCAAATGCAAACATTCCTAACCAATTATCAGATTCCCGGCGCGACATTCGCCATTACCAAAAACGGCAAGCTAATTTACATGCGTGCCTTCGGAACTGCTAATCAAGCCGGAACCGAGCTTACACAGCCCTATCATATGTTTCGCATCGCCAGCATTTCCAAACCGATCACTTCTATTGCCATCATGAAGCTGATCGAAAACGGGCAGTTGAGCTTGAGCGATAAACCTTTCGGTCCGGGCGGAATTCTTAATGCGGATTCTTATTTCGCCAATGCGAATATCACTGACACGCGCGTTTATAACATAACGATTCAAAATTTGCTCGAACACTCCGCCGGTTGGAATCGGGATTTGCCGATGCCGCCGGGTCCTTTGTCGCCTTATCCTTATAGCTATCCACACAGTGACCCGATTGCATTTCCGCTTCACGTTACTCAAACTTTGGGAGAGGCAAATCCGGTGACGCGCCGCGCCATGATTAAATTTTCAATTCAGAAAGGGTTGAATTTTGCTCCGGGCACTGGTAATAACTATTCAAATATCGGTTATCTGGTTCTCGGCGAAGTAATCGAAAAGAAAACCGGAATGACTTACGAGAATTACGTCAAACAAAACATCCTTGCGCCGCTCGGCATTTACGATATTCGTTTGGGCAAAAACCTGCTTGCGGATAAGCAGGAACGCGAAGGCGAATACATCAACAATTTTACGACGCTTTCAGCTTATGGGACGGGACAATTCGTTCCCTGGCAATACGGCGGTTGGAGTATTGAAGCAATGGACGCCCACGGCGGCTGGATTGCAACCGCCCGTGACCTGGTCAGGCTGTTAACGGCGGTCGACAATTTTCCGAGTCGTCCCGATATTCTTTCTGCGACAACTATCCAAACCATGACCACGCCGTCTGCAACCAATGGCGGCTATGCCAAGGGCTGGGTTGTAACTTCAACAGGCACATGGTTTCACGGTGGATCGCTCGACGGCACGTCCAGTGAAATGGTCAGGACTAACGGTCAAGTGACTTGGGCGGTAATCTTAAACAAACGCACGAATGCTTCCGGTTTTTCGAATGCTATCCATAATCTTGGTTGGAATTGCATAAATACCACCGCTACATTTCCAGCGCACGATCTTTTTGACCTTCCAACTGAAAATGCTTCTGCGATGAATTTCTCCAATATTACGAGCAATTCGATGACCGTTAACTGGACAAACGGTAATGGCGACGGACGTGTGCTGATTATGCGGGCGGGCGGCGCACCGAATAAATTTCCTCTGGACGGCACCGAATACAGTCCGCAAGTGGATTTAGGTGACGGGAACCGTGTCGTTTACAGCGGTCCGGGAAATAACACGACTGTCAGCAATTTGAACGGCAATACAAACTATCAGTTTCGCCTGTATGAGTATAAAAAGAATATTAATACAGGAAATTATGCGCTTTACCAATTAGCCAATGCCGCCAGCGGCTCACAAAACACGCCTGGAACAACATCTCAAACAACTCGCTTTGATTTTGACGGAGACAGTAAAGCAGACGTTTCTGTATTCCGTAATGGTAACTGGTATATTCAAGGTTCCGGATCAGGCTTTTCGGGAAGAAACTGGGGATTTGCCACGGATATTCTGGCACCGGCAGACTTTGATGGAGACGGCAGAACTGATATTGCAGTCTTTAGAGACGGCAATTGGTATTCAATCAACAGTTCTGATGAAGCGATAAAATCCACTCAGTTCGGTTCACCCGGAGACCAACCGGTTCCGTCTGATTACACCGGAGATAGAAAAGCCGATATAGCAGTGTTTCGTCCCTCAAACGGGACGTGGTATTGGCTTGATAGCGCAACGAATCAATTCAACGGAGTTCAGTTTGGCGCTACCGGAGATAAACCGATTATTGGAGACTTTGACGGAGATGGTAAATCCGATTTAGCAGTAACCAGAGTAACCGATGGAAATCTGAATTGGTATTGGATGGAAAGCTCGACAAATCAATTCCGAGCCGTTCAATGGGGATTTGCGACAGACATTGCCGCACCGGCAGATTTCGATGGAGATGGAAAAACAGATGTTTCAGTTTTCAGACCATCAAATGGAAACTGGTACCGCCTTAACAGCGGACAGAACAATCAGTTGTTTGCCATTCAATTCGGTCAGAATGGAGATGTTCCGGTTGCGGCGGATTACGATGGAGATGGAAAAGCAGACGTTGCAGTCTTCAGATCAGGAAACTGGTACAGATCTAACAGCAGCAATGGCGCATTCTTCGGTCAACAGTTTGGCATTACGGAAGATAAACCGATTCCTTCTGCTTTTCTACCCTAACTGCTGGAACTAGTAAAATGACGAAGGGGCTGCCAATGATTCGCCGCCCTGCCCTTTTCAAGGCAGCCCCTGTTAACCAGCCTATTTTTGTCTGAAATGCTTAAACCGATCTTTTATTAATAAGCCTTTATACAAAAAAAAGGAGAATACAATTACGTGAAAACAGAAATTCGACTATCAACCTTACCCAAAATTCGTTTTGGATTTTGTCTTCTTTTACTTTTATCAATAGGTTTTAGCGGTACTATTTCGTTGCTTGCCGAAACTCCGGGATCAAAGAAAATGGCTGCCAAAAAGAGTTTCGACAAAAAGCGAACTCTTAAAAAGAGCGGTTCCAAAAAACGCGCGAAGAAAAAACTGCGACGAAAAGCAACCCGGGCGCTCAAGGTTTTTCCGCCGCAAATCGAAGAGGAATTTGAAGGCGACGGCGAAAAACGCGCCGACTGGCTTATCTCGCAAAGAATGTACCCGTTTGACGACGTGCCGCCGGATGCGCGGCGAAAGGCTTTCGAACGGCGCCCTGAACGGGCGCAAAGGAATGGAGATCGCCCGCTTACGGCGCAATGGAAATCTATCGGACCTACACCGACTAGTACACTTTTGCTCAACAATTGGG
>DASWLV010000189.1:0-18961 GCA_036400075.1 Pyrinomonadaceae bacterium | reverse complement strand
AATCAAGCTGGCGCTTGCCGAAGCTGCGGCGTCGGATTCGTTCCGCGTTTTTTTCGCCGAAAAAGACTCGGTCAGACTCGGACACGAAACTCTGCGCGAGCGCCATTTATCGCAGGAAGCGATTGAGCGCGCCGCCCGTTCCATCGCGCGTTTCCGAGAAATCGCCGAAACGCGCGGCGCTCAGAAAATTTTAGCCGTCGCCACGGCTTCGGTTCGCGCGGCGGACAATCAGCAGGAATTTATCGAAAAAATCGAACAGATGACGGGCGTTCACGTCGAGATTCTATCGGCGGTCGAAGAAGCGCGGTTGATCGGCGTGGCGGTTTCGGTTTTATGCGGGAAATCGGTTGAATCGCTGATCAATATTGACATCGGAGGCGGCTCGACCGAGCTTTCGCTGATGACGCGAGGCGAGCCGGAACAGCTTTTTTCGATGAAAGTCGGCGCAGTCGGCTTGACCGAAGCGTTTCTGAAAACCGATCCGCCGACCGAAAAAGAGATTAAGGATTTGCGGCTTTTCATTCGCTCGCAATTGATGCGTCCGGTGTCGGAGCTGGCAAACGCTAAGTGGAATCTGGCGACCGGAACTTCCGGCACGATTTTGTCAATCGGACGCGCGATAAACTCCGGCAAACCCGGCGAAACGGAAATTTCTTTAAACGATCTCGCCGATTTTAACGCAAAAGTCTCTCGGTTGAATCTGGCAGAGCGCAAGGCGCTGCCGGAAATGTCCGTGCAGCGTTCGGAAATTCTGATTGCAGGCGGACAGATTCTCGAAACCGCGATGCGCGAACTCCAAATTAAAAATTTAAATCCCTGCGAATTTGCTCTGCGCGAAGGCGTGATTATTGATTATCTGCGCGAAATCGAAGCCGAAGAATTGCCGCCGCTGCCGGACACTGAAGACCAGCGTTTGCGCGGAGTTTTCGCCGTCGGTCGGCGGTTTAATTACGACGAACGCCACAGCCTGCAAACCGCCGCGCTCGCCGAAGCGATTTTCGATAAAATTGCGCCGGTTTATAAATTGCCGCGCCACGACCGCACGCTTCTTTCGGCTGCCGCTTTGCTTCACGACATCGGTTACGCGGTCGCGCATTCCGAATACCACAAACATTCGCTTTATCTCATCAAACATTCCGAGCTAACGGGTTTTTCCGAAAGCGCGAGGCTCGTCGTCGCCAATGTCGCGCGCTATCATCGCGGAAAAATGCCGACGGAAAAGCATTTGGATTTTATGAATTTGAGCGAGCAGGACAAAAAAACCGTCTGGCAGCTCGGCGCGATTCTGCGGCTCGGCGACGCTCTGGACAAATCGTGCGGCGGCGCGGCGGCTTTGGGAAATTTGGAAATCACCAGCAAAGGGCGCGATTGTTTGTTTGAAATTGCAACCGAAACCGATTGCGATTTTGAAATCGCGCAGGAAAAAACCGATATGTTTGAAACCGCATTTGATTGCCGCATAATCTTTATGCGCCGCCCGACTTTGGAATAGTTTAATTAAAGAAGCAAGAAATCGGATTTTGCAGTTCGTTCTTAAATTCAGCAACGAACAACGAACGATGAACAACGAACAAATATGCAAGACAAAGAAGTTCAAGAATTGGAAAAAGCGTTGGAGCAGATTTGGGAAATCGCCCAAAAAATGGGTTTAGACCCGTTTCCGACGAAATTTGAGATTGTTCCGGCGACCGTGATGTACGAAGTAGGTTCTTACGCGCTGCCCGGTCGTTATTCGCACTGGACTTTCGGCAAAGCGTATCACCGGATGAAAACGATGTACGATTTCGGTTTGTCGAAAATCTACGAAGTCGTTATCAACACCAATCCGAGCTACGCTTTTTTGCTCGAAACCAACAGCTTGCTGCAAAACAAGCTCGTCATCGCGCACGTTTTAGGTCACACCGACTTTTTCAAAAACAACGCCTGGTTTTCAAAAACCGACCGCCGAATGGTTGACACCGTTTCAAGCCACACTTCGCGGATGCAGGAATATGAATTTAAATACGGGCGCAAAAAGGTCGAACAGCTTCTCGATTCGGTGCTGTCAATCGAAGAACACATTGACCCGAACTTTTTTATCCGTCGCAAAGACAAAAGTGAAAAACAAGAGCCGCTCGAAAAACGAGAAGGTCGCTACGATGATTTATTTGCTCTGGACAAACCCGAACCCGAAAAAGAGCCTGAAGACGAGATCGAACGTGCCGTGCAGCATGACCTTCAGCTCATAATGGAAATGTTCAACGACCCGAAACCGCAGAATTTGGGCGAAAAAGACCTCGTTCATTTCATTATGCGAAACTCCCCCGTTTTAGAGCCGTGGCAGCGCGACGTGATAGCGATGATTCACGAAGAAATGGAATATTTCGTGCCGCAAATGATGACCAAAACCATGAATGAAGGTTGGGCGTCATTCTGGCATTCAAGAATTATGCGCGAGCTTGATTTGCCCGACTCGGAACACCTCGAATTCGCCGATTTGCATTCGAGCGTCGTCAGCCCGCATCACGGGCAGTTAAATCCGTATTATGTCGGTTATAAAATTTTTGAAGATTTGGAAAAACGCTTCGGACTCGACAAGATTTTCGAAGTGCGCGAGCTTGATAACGATGTTTCTTTTCTGCGGAATTATCTGACTAAAGAGCTGTGTGAAGAGCTTGATTTGTTTGTTTTCGAGCTGGTCGAAGAAGAAGAATGGACGATTACCGAAAAGAAATGGGAAAAAGTGCGCGACGCTCTTGTCGCAAACATGACTAATTTCGGTTTTCCGTACATTGTAGTTGCCGACGGCGATTACAACGGCAACCGCGAGCTTTATCTCAAACATTTGTACGAAAGCTCGGAGCTGGATGAGCGTTACGCGCAAAAAACTCTGGAACACGTTTACCGTTTGTGGGGACGCCCGGTTCATCTTGAAACCGTGGTTGACGAGGAAAAAACCGTTTTGCGTTACGACGGCGAAAATCACGAGGAAGGTTAAAAGCCCGAAATTTGCAGGGATGAAATGGATAAAAGGGATGCCCTGAATCTTTTCATCCCTTTTATCCATTTCATCCCTGTTCGATTTGAAATGCCGATAAAGGAAAACATTCGGAAACGTAAAATCAACCGCGAGCGGTTGGAGATTCTGGAACAATTGGAGAGATGGCTGGAAACGCCATTGCTCGTTTTGAGCTTTATCTGGCTCGTTCTTTTTATTATTGAGCTGATTTACGGTTTGACGCCGCTGCTTGACGCCGCAAGCACTACGATTTGGATAATTTTCATTGTTGATTTTGCCGTCAAATTTGCTCTCGCGCCGCTGAAAATCGCTTATCTCAAAACAAACTGGCTGACTGCGATTGCGCTCGCGCTTCCGGCTTTGCGCGTATTTCGCATCGTTCGCGTGGCGCGGATTTTTCAAGCCGCGCGTGTCACGCGCGGACTGCGGCTGGTGAGAGTTTTAACGTCGCTCAATCGCGGAATGAAAACTCTCGGCGCGAGCCTCGGCAGACGCGGTTTGCCTTACGTCGTCGCGCTCTCGACAATCGTGATTTTTGCGGGCGGAGCCGGAATTTACGCGCTGGAAAACGAAACGGAAAACGGCATTCAATCTTACGGCGAAGCCGTCTGGTGGACGGCGATGATTTTGACGACGATGGGTTCGGATTTCTTCCCGAAAACCGCCGAAGGTCGGATTCTTTGTTTTGTTCTCGCCGTTTATGGTTTTTGCGTTTTCGGCTATATCACGGCTACTCTGGCGAGTTTTTTTGTTGAGCGCGATACCGGGACGAAGGGAACGGAGATTGTCGGAGCTAAAGAAGTCGCCGCGCTCCGGGCGGAAATTGCTGCGCTGCGAACGGAAATTGGCGCGCTGTCCGGTCAGTACCTTGAACGGTAGTGAGCGGGTCAATTAACAAACCCGCTCACTACCGTTCAAGGTACTGACTTTTAGCAAAATTGATTTGCCGACTGGATGAGATTTGCTGCGCGCCGAGTTTTTGAACCGAATGCGCAGCAAATCTCGCGTCTTCGCGTTCGGGAAAATCAATGCGAAAATGCCCGCCGCGCGATTCTTCGCGCCACAGAGCGGCGAGCGCAATCAGAGTCGCGACAGCAACAAAATTGCGCGAACTCGCGCCCAAATTCGCTTGCGAAATCTGCTCAAACTCGCGCAAAGCGCGTTTTAAGTTCTCCGCATCGCGCGCTATCCCAACCCGCTCCCACATCAAACGCTTGACGCGCTTTCTGACAGCGACGGAAATCTCACCGGATTGCGGATTTCGGATTTCGGATTTCGGATTTTCAACCTTTGAACTGCTCACTTTGAACTTTGAACTGTCGAGCGCCGCTTGTCCGGCTCGCGCGCCGAAAACCAAGCCTTCGAGAAGAGAGTTTGAAGCCAGGCGATTTGCGCCGTGAACTCCGGTGCAAGCGACTTCGCCCGCCGCGTAAAGTCCCGGCAAAGTCGTCCGCCCGTCCAAATCCGTTCGCACGCCGCCCATAAAATAATGCACGGCGGGCGAGACGGGCAACAAATCGGTCGCAATATTCAACCCGTAAGAATTGCAAGTTTCGTAGATTTTGGGAAAGCGTTCAGCCAAAAACTTTTCGGTGTGCGCTGACATATCGAGAAAAACAGTCCGCGTGCCGGTGCGCTGCATTTCGGCGACAATCGAGCGCGAAACGACATCGCGCGGCGCTAATTCTCCAAGCTCGTGATAATTGAACATAAAACGCTCACCCGCAGAGTTTCGCAAAACGCCGCCTTCTCCGCGCATCGCTTCGGAAAGCAAAAAGCGCGGCGCGTTTTCGAGATTCAGCACGGTCGGATGAAATTGCACAAATTCGATGTCGGCGATTTCCGCGCCCGCCAGATAAGCCATCGCCATTCCGTCTCCCGTTGCAACGTCCGGGTTTGTCGTGTGCAGATAAAGCTGTCCTGCACCACCCGAAGCCAGAACGACGGCACGCGCAAACATCTCGCGCGGTGCGCGCAAAACCGGGTCGAGATAACGAACGCCGCAAACGCGCCCGTCCGAGACAATCAGATTTTCCGTCGCCGCGTGCGGCATAAAAATAATGCCGCTTTCGAGCCGCGCGCGCGCAATTAGCGAGCGGACGATTTCCTTTCCCGTCGAATCGCCGTGCGCGTGCAGAATTCGGCGGCGCGAATGAGCGGCTTCCTGCGTAAAAACCAACTTTCCGCCTTCGCGGTCAAACTCCGTTCCCCATTGAATTAATTCCTGAATGCGCGTTGTTCCGTCCGAAACCAAAACTCTGACTGCTTCTTCGTCGCACAACCCCGCGCCCGCATACAAAGTGTCTTCTTCGTGCAATTCGGCGTTGTCATCGTCCGACAAAACCACGGCAACTCCGCCCTGCGCGTATTCGGTGTTCGATTCGCTCGTTCGCGCTTTGGTCAGAACCGTAACGCGCGCGCCGCTTCCGGCAAGCTCAATTGCGGATCTTAAACCTGCAATTCCGCTACCGATGACGATAAAATCAGTTTCCAAAGCCATTACTCGAAATTCTGAACGGTTGCGCCGGAAAATTCAAATTTGTGTTTTAATAACGGGTAATCAAAATCAAAAAGGTCGTGTTAAAATCAGGCGTTGAGCAAGGAGAAACCAAAATGCCGCATTGTAAATCTCGGTCAAAAATTATCGGCTTGCTGTTTATCGCTTTATTAACTTTTCCTTTCATTTCAACCGCTGCCGCCCAACAGCCAAGCAAACTTATCGAAACGATTGATTTTCAGGGCAATCGGCGTTTAACGGATGAAGAAATTTTGGGGCATATCAAAACTCGTCCTGGCGACCGATTTAACGAAAAACAAATGCAGGAAGATTTACAATCGCTTTTGAAACTCGGCTTGTTCAGCTCACCGCAAACCAGAGTTATTACCGAACAAGGAATTCGTGGCGGCGTTTATGTCATCTTTGAAATTATGGAATTACCGCTTATCGTCGAAGTGAAATTTGAAGGTTTGAAATACGTTACAAAGGAAGAGTTGTTAGCCGAATTGCACGAGCAGAGTGCCCAAGTTGCCGCCAACAGCCCTTATGAACCGCTAAGGCTACGGAAAGCGCGTGACATAATTATCAAATATCTGGCTAAAAAGCGCAGCTTTGGCGACGCAAAAGTTGAAATTACTACCGAAGAAGTTTCTGCTACGGCTTTAAAAATTTCGTTTGGCATTGACGAAATGCCAAACGATGATGAACCGGAAGATTGGCGTAAAAATTAAAGACGCCTTTATTCATTTAACATTTATCACATATTTTTAATTGCTAAATGAACGAATTCAGTTCTTCATTCTTCGTTCTCAATTCTCAATTATTATGATTGTTCATCCCGCAAAACGTCTCGTCGGCGAAATCCGCTTGCCCGGCGACAAATCAATTTCGCACCGCGCGGCGATTTTTGCCGCTTTGGCGGAAGGCACAACACTAATCGAAAACTTTTCCAGTGCGGACGATTGCGCGGCGACACTCGACTGTCTGGAAAAGCTCGGCGTTAAAATCGAAAGAAACAAAACTGAAATTACAGTTCACGGCATCGGCAAAAACGGTTTTAGCGCGCCCGCAGAACCGCTTGATTGCCGCAATAGCGGAACGACGATGAGGCTTTTGGCTGGCGTTTTGGCGGGACAAAATTTCACTTCAGTTTTGACGGGTGACGAATCTTTGCAAAAACGCCCGATGCGGCGAGTAATTGCGCCTCTGGAACTAATGGGCGCGAAAATCGGATCAAACGACGGGCGCGCGCCGCTCACAATTCAAGGCAAAAATCCGTTAAATGCGATTTCCTTTGAGCCGCCCGTTGCCAGCGCGCAAATTAAATCCTGCGTTTTGCTCGCAGGTTTAAACTCGGACGGCGAAACCAAAGTTTTAGAAAAAACTCCGACGCGCGATCACACCGAAAGAATGCTGGCTTGGCTCGGCGTCGAAGTAAAAAATGAAAACAACGAGATTGCGGTTTCGGGCGACGCAAAACTATCGGCGCGAGATTTGAGCGTTCCGGCTGACGTTTCATCTTCGGCGTTTTTCCTTGTCGCGGCTGCTTGTTTGAAAAATTCGGATTTGCTGTTGAAAAATGTCGGCTTAAATTCATCGCGAACTGCTGTGATCGAAGTTTTGCAGAAATTCGGCGCAAAACTGGAGATTTTAAACCGCAGCGAAGCCGCAAACGAGCCGCGCGGAGATTTGCGGGTTTTGGGCGGCGGATTAAACTCTCATCAGGAAAATGTTTTGCGCGGAGAAATTATTGCAAACCTGATTGACGAATTACCGATTTTGTCGGTTCTCGGAACACAGCTTGAAAACGGTTTGGAAATAAGAGACGCGGCGGAGCTGCGGGTCAAAGAATCTGACAGAATCCGCGCGGTCGTTGAAAACTTACGGCGAATGAACGCTCGCGTCGAAGAATTTGAAGACGGTTTGCGCGTCGAAAAATCAAACCTGAAAGGCGCGCCTATTGATTCCTTCGGCGATCACCGCATCGCGATGTCGTTTGCCGTCGCGGGTTTGCTCGCGTCGGGCGAAACCGAAATCGAAAACGCCGAAGCCGTGGCGGTTTCGTTTCCCGATTTTTTTGATCTTCTCGAAAGCGCTGCGGAGCGTTAATGAAATTTTCGCGCAATCAGATTATCGGCTCGCTTATTTTGCTCGCGTTGATTCTGCTTTTTGCGCTCGCGCGTTTTGCTTTTCAATTTTGATTTCCGCACAAAAACAACCTGTTATCGCCATTGCCGGACCAACGGCTTCGGGCAAAACCGAAATCGGCGTCGCGCTCGCTTTGCGAATTGGCGGCGAGATAATTAACTGCGATTCTGTTCAAATCTACAGGGAAATCGAGATTGCAACTGCAAAACCTTCCGAAGAAGAAAAACGGGGCGTGCCGCATCATTTGATTGATTACGTTTCGCCTTTCGTTAATTACACGGCGGCGGATTGGGCGCGCGATGCAACCGAAAAAATCTATGAGATTGAGCGTCGCGGAAAAACTGCAATTCTCGTCGGCGGCACGGGTTTTTATCTCAGAAGCTTGCGCCAGCCGTTTTTTGAATCGCCGAAAACAAACGAAGATTTACGCGATAGATTAAAACAAATCCGCGCGAGAAAAGGCGCGGAATATTTGCATCGAATCTTGAAAAGAGTTGACCGAAAATCGGCGGAAAAATTGTTTCCGCGCGATTACGTCCGCGTTCAGCGCGCGCTCGAAGTTCGTTTTCAAACCGGAAAACCGATTTCCGAACAACAGCCTGCACGCGCAGAACCGCCGGAATTTGCCGACCGATTACAAATCTTCGCCTTAAATCCGCCGCGCGATTTGCTTTACGAACGAATCAATCGCCGCGCCGAACGACATTTTGAAAAGGGTCTCATCGAAGAAGTCAAAGATTTGCTCGAAAAAGGTGTTCCGGCAGAATCAAACGTGCTCGGAGCGCACGGTTATCGCCGCGTCGTCGAATATTTGCGCGGCGAACGTACTCTGGAAAGCGCCATCGAACAAACAAAGCTCGATGTCCGGCATTACGCCAAACGGCAGTTGACCTGGTTTAAGCGCGAGGAAAATGTGATTTGGCTCGCAGGTTTCGGCGACGAACATGAAACCCGGCGAAAATTATTTAAACTTTTGAATTTAACCGATAACTCCTAGCTTTAAACCTTAATTTAAAATGAAAATTATCTTGTCAGTGCCGCGAGCGGTGTTGTAATCTATTCAAGGAAAAACACTTGTCGGGCGCGGAGGGCGTGTGGAAAAAACTGGTTCACAAAACATTCAGGATGCGTTTCTAAATACACTGCGGCGAGAAAAAGCCATTGTTACTATTCATCTGCTCCACGGCGCTACTTTAAGCGGACGTTTGAAGAGCTTCGATAAATTTTCGGTTTTGCTCGACGCCAGCGGTCAGGAATTTTTAATCTTCAAACACGCGATTGCAACCGTCACACATCAACGGCGCGAACCGCAGCAATACAGGCAGGAAAACAGACCGCCGCAGCAACAGCAAGAACCTTCGGCTTAATCAATCTTGAGCGGCATTTTTCTAACTTTTGAAGGCTTGGACGGAAGCGGCAAAACCACGCAGCTTCGCCTGCTTGCCGACGCTCTTACGGCGCAAGGTTTCGATGTCGTCACAACGCGCGAACCGGGCGGAACCGTTCTCGGAAAGCGAATCCGCGCGCTTGTTCTTGAAATTGAAGACGCGCCTGCACCGCTCGCCGAGTTGCTGCTGTTTGCCGCGGACCGCGCCCAGCATCTCGAAACGCTCATACGACCGGCGCTCTCCGCCGGTAAAATCGTCATTTCAGATCGCTATGCCGACGCCACCGCCGCTTATCAAGGCGCCGGGCGCGGCTTTCCGGCAGAAAAAATTCGTCAAACAATCGAGCTGGCAACCGGCGGTTTCAAACCGGATTTGACGCTCTTTTTCGATTTGCCGGCGGAGACGGCTCTGGCGCGCGCAAACAGCCGCCCCGAAGAATTGAATCGTCTGGATAAAGAAACAATTGATTTTTTCGACCGCGTCCGGCGCGCTTATCTCGAAATTGCCGACGCCGACTCGGAGCGTTTTCTGGTTGTTGAAGCGAGCGGTTCGATTGATGAAATTCACAGAAAGACTCTGCAAATCGTGGCGCGATTTCTCGAATCACGAAATCGCAAGTAAAATCTTTTTGTGTTCGACAAGTTAATCGGAAACAATCAAATCAAAGAACTGTTTGGTCGAATGGTTAGCAATCGCCGGATTCCGAACGCTTTTATCTTTGCAGGAGACGCGGGCGTCGGGAAACAGCTTTTTGCGCTCGAACTGGCAAAAACGGTTTTGTGCCGAAATCTGCAATCCGGCGAAGCGTGTGATAAATGCGCTGCCTGTTCGCGTGCCGTAAAATTCGCCGCTCTCCCGCCGCATGACAGCGATCATAAAGACGAATACAAGAAAGTTTTTTGGAGCGAACACTCCGACGTAGGTAGAATTGTTCCGTATAAAAACAGCATTTTGGTTGATGCGATTCGAGATTTAACGGAACAGGCAAATCTGACTCCTTACGAAGGAAAAGCCAGATTTTTTCTCATTGAAAACGCCGAAAAATTAAGCGCAGGACAGGGAGAAGCGGCAAACGCTCTGCTGAAAACGCTCGAAGAACCGCCCGCGACGACGCATTTGTTTTTGCTTACTGCACGCGCCGATTCGCTGCTGCAAACCATTCTTTCGCGCTGCCAGATGATTCGTTTTGCGCCGATTGCCGCTGAAGAAATTGAGAAATATCTGCAAGCGACGAAAAAGGTTTCGCCTGTGGAAGCCAAACTGATTTCGCGTCTTTCCAGAGGAAGTCTCGGCAACGCGCTTTCTTTAAACCTAGACGTTTACAAAACGCAGCGCGAAATGATGCTTAATGTTCTGGACGCGATAACCGTTTCCAAAGACCGCGCTCGCCTTCTGAAAATCGCTGAAGAAATGAACGAAGCCAAATTGAAAGACGAATATGAACAGCGTTTGGAGGTTTTGGAACATTTGATTCACGATGTTTGGACTTTAAAGCTCGGCGCGCCGGATTTAATCAACGCCGATTTAGAACCAAAGCTCGCTCGATTTGCCGAAAGCACCGATTCGCGCCGCGCTCAAACGTGGCTCGCAGAAATTGAAACTCTGCGCGAGCAATTTGCCGTCAACGTCAACCGCAAAATCGCAACCGACGCGCTTTTTCTGAAAATGGCAAACGCTTAATTTTTTGGGAACAAAAAACTTTGCTCCGGTGTCAAAGATAGTGTAAATTTTGTCAACTCGGAGGAAAATCTTATGAACAAACAATCGCAACGGCTTTTCAGCCTTCTTTTCGCGGTCTTGTTTTCGGTCGTTTTAGTCTCGGCTCAGGAAAACCGCGCTCTGCCGAAAACCATTAGCGGCGGCGTTTTAAACAGTAAAGCGACAAATCTGGTAAAACCCGTGTATCCGGCTGCGGCAAAAGCCGTCAACGCTGAAGGCGCGGTCAACGTTCAAGTTACGATTGGTGAAAACGGGGATGTTATCTCGGCTGTGGCGGTAAGCGGACACCCGTTACTGCGCGACGCATCGGTGCAGGCGGCGCGAGAGTCGAGATTTGCGCCGACTCTGCTTTCCGGCACGCCGGTAAAAGTTACGGGCGTGGTTGTTTATAATTTTGTCGCGGGCGATTCCAAACATAAGTCTCAGATTTATATGCTGCTCGGAACAATGCTGCGCACGCTGCAAACCGAAAATTCGGATGCAGAATCCGACGGTATGCTGAGCGATTGGAGCAAGGAAATGCCCGCCGACCTTACCGACGAACGCGCCAAGCTTTCGGCTTTGCCAAAAGACGAAAGTGAAAAACGTCAGGTGATGCGCAATTTAACGGGTTCACTGAAAACCAAATTGTCCGGCGCCGAAGCCTGGTACTTTGAATTGGGCGAAAATTTCGCCGCCGTAATGCTGCAAATACGCGAACCGAAAACGAAGCGCGAGCGAACGCCGGATGAAACCGTTTTAAGAACTCATTTGCTAAAAATCCGCGATTTGGCGACCGCCCCGCCGCCGGATTCTTCGCCCGCCGTTCTGGATTCAATCAAACCGCTCGCCGCGCTTGCCGATAAATCAGACATAACAGGCAAAGATTCGGTCAAACTGATGGTCGAGGCGTTTGATAAAATTTTTGGTGCGCTTGGAAAGTAAACAAAATAAATTTAAAGGTCTTCAGCCGACAAGCTCGATCATCGAGCGCGGTTTGGCAGTTGCCGGTTTAGCGGCGGCGGGCGGAATTTTATTTTTAGTTAAAATAATCAATCCGACTTCGTCCGGCTGGTTTCCGCAATGTCCTTTTTACGCGCTGACAGGTTTAAGCTGTCCGGGCTGCGGCGCGACGCGCGGAATGCACCAGCTTTTAAACGGCGACTGGCTGGCGGCGCTCGATTACAACGCTTTGCTCGTTCTCTTTGTGCCGATGATAATTTATTTCGTGCTGAATCTTGTTTCGGTTGCCGCGCGCGCGCGGACTCTTGGAATCGGGAAACTACCGCCCGCTGGAATTTGGGCTTTTGCCGTGGTTTTGTTCGTTTTCGGCGTGCTGCGAAATTTGCCGTTTTATCCGTTTACGATACTCGCGCCGTGAAAATGAAAAGCAAAACGATTGTCGCAATTCTGTTTTTGTTCCTCAATTTTTCCTGCTCTCAAGTCGGCAAAGAACAACGCATTGCCGAGCTAAACAATTCGGTTTTTGCCATTTCCGTAGTTTATAAATATGAAGGCGCGGAAAAGCGCGTGACTTCCGGGACGGGTTTTCTGGTCGGCGAAAACCTGTTGGCTTCCGCCGCCCACGTTCAATCGGAAGTCGAAAAAATGATAAATTTTTCGCCGAAAAGCAGGCGCGAGCTGGTTGCGTGGAAGAAGCTGGCAAACGGCGAAACAATCAATTTGCCGCTTGAATTTGTCGGGAAAGACGACGATTCGGATTTGGCGATTTTTCGCTTCGACCCGGCAAAATTGAAAGGACGCAAAACGACTGCTTTAAAACTCGCTGACCGTTTGCCCGCGATCAGCGAAGAAGTCGTTTCAATCGGTTATTACGGTGATTATGAAATGCCGTTTAACTCGCTCGGCGCGGTTTCGATGATTGATAAAAGCGAAGACATTTACGCCGACTTAACGCTGATGCCCGGAAACAGCGGAAGTCCCGTTTGCTCGATCCAGACCGGGGAAGTTTTCGGCGTCAATATCAAAGTTATGACAATCGGCGACGGCACAATCCGGCTCGGCATTGCCAAAAAATCCGAAAAGCTGAAAACGCTTTTGGACAAGTATCATTAGACTAAATCAGATTTCATTAAAGTGAAAGACAAAGAATTAACAGGGTGAAAGGGATGAAGGGGATATTTTTTGGTTTGAATTATCCCTTTCATCCTTTTTATCCCTGTTAATTTTCTGTTTTTATCTTTCGACTAATTGGAATTTGCTACAGACATAAAAAGCGCGATTTGTTTAGCATTTTTTAAGTAATCTGAACAAGCGGTTTTTCCGCTCCGAGCGGTTTGGCGTCTTTACCTTCAAGCCGCAGAATTTCGACTTCTTTAACAAACTCTTCGACAATATCCGCGCCCGCAACGCGGCGCATCGGAACGCCGTTTTTGAAAATCATTCCGACGTTTCTGCCAAAGGTGATGCCGAGCTGCGAATCGTGCGCTTCGCCGGGACCATTGACGGCGCAGCCCATAATCGAAAGCTCAAGCGGTTCTTCGACGTGCGCCAGACGGCGTTCGACTTCGGTCACGATCTCGACGAAATTATCAATGTCCAGACGCCCGCAGGTCGGGCAAGCAACAATTGTGACTCCGCGCTGGCGCAAACCGAGTGATTTTAAAATTTCCCAGCCGACGCGCACTTCTTCGTGCGGCTCGGCGGTCAGTGAAACGCGAATCGTATCGCCGATGCCTTCGTGCAGCAGAATTCCGAGACCGATTGATGATTTAATCGTTCCGCCAAACGGCGTTCCGGCTTCGGTGACGCCGAGATGCAAAGGATAATTTACCTTTTGCGACATCAAACGATAAGCCGCCACCGTGCGATGAACGTCCGACGCTTTCAGAGAAATGATAATGTCGGAAAAACCCAAATCTTCCAAAATCTGAATATGCCGCAAACCGGATTCAACCATCGCTTCAGGCATCGCCGTGCCGTATTTTTTTAAAAGGTCTTTTTCCAGAGAACCGCCGTTGACGCCGATTCTGATTGGCACTTTTTGCGCTTCTGCGGCGCGGACGACTTCGCGTACGCGGTCAATCGAGCCGATGTTGCCGGGATTTATCCGCAGCTTGTCAATTCCGGCTTCGAGCGCGATTAAAGCTAATTTGTAATGAAAATGAATGTCGGCGACAATCGGAATTGCTACTCGTTTGCGAATCTCTTTGAGCGCCAGCGCATCGTCTTTGGTCGGCGCGGCAATTCGGACGATTTCGCACCCCGCCGCGACCATTTCTTCGATTTGTCTGACTGTTCCGTCAACATCGGTCGTGTCGGTTTTTGTCATTGACTGCACCGCGACCGGCGCGCCGCCGCCGATTTGCACGTTTCCGACTCTTACCGCTTTTGTTTCACGTCTCATAAATTTAGTGAATCGTAAATAGTGAATCGTAAATAGTAAATCGTGAATCGGAGCTTGTCTTTCACGATTCACGATTTACTATTTACGATTCACTAAATTCATCGTCCGACAATGCGCGAGATGTCAACAAACATCACGGTCACCATCAACAATAAAATAATTGCCAGACCAGCCATTTGAATCCGTTCGCGCACAAGGAGCGAAAGCTGCTTTCCGAAGAGAGCCAAAACGCCTTCGATTCCGAGAACCATAATCTGTCCGCCGTCGAGCATCGGAATCGGCAGCAGATTAAAAATTCCCAAACTCAGGCTGATTGCCATCAGCATCGCAAAAATGCCTTCCCAGCCCATTGCCTGCGCGGCTTGCGCCGATTGCTGGAAGATTCCGACCGGACCCGAAACAGTGTCGCGCGCCGAGCGATTTCCAGTGAAAACTTGTCCTAAAGCCGTTCCGGTCATTGATAAAATTTCCAGATTCGTGTTAACCGCGTGGCTCATAGCCGTGCCGATGCTTGCAGGTTCGCGCGGGACGCTGATTTGCGCCGGTCCAATTCCAAGCCGTTCTTTACCATCGGAAAGTTTGCGAACAGTGGCGGTCAAATCCACGTTTTGACCGCCGCGTTCAACTTGAACTTTGAGCGGCGCGGCTTTGTTTTCCTGCACGAAACTGACAAGCTGCTGCCAGTTGCGAATATTCGTGCCATTGATTGCAATAACGCGGTCGCCCGGCTGCAAACCGGCTTCGGCAGCAGGCGAACCCGATTCAACTTGCCCGATCACAACCGGTTTTACGCCTGCGTCGGGTTCAGCGTCGAGAACTCCGAAATTTTGCCCGCTCATTTCAACTTTCGACGGCGTGACCGTTAAAGGAATGCGCTGTCCGGCGCGCTCGACAACAATCGGAATTTCCTGTCCGGGACGCAATGCGGCATCAACTTCAATGTTTCGCCACGTCGGATTTTCCGTTCCGTTAAACGCAACAATCCGGTCGCCAGGTTTAATTCCGGCTTGCGCCGTTGCGCCGTCCGTCTTCATCGCACCGACAATCGGCGTCGGCATCGCCGGAACGCCGTACATCAACGCCGCCGCAAACGGAATCGCCAGAGCCAGAACGACGTTCATAAACGGACCGCCGATCATTACGAAAAACTTCTGCCAGCGCGGGCGCAGCTCGTACAATTCCGAAGCCGGAACGGTTTCCGCCGTATCGTCAGCGCCTTCCAGTCCGACGTTCGATTCGTCGCCGTACAATTTCACGTAAGCGCCGAGCGGAATCGCCGAAATCCGGTAATCGGTGTGTCCCCATTTAAAACCGAAAAGTCGCGGTCCGAGTCCGAAAAACGAGTAGGCTTCGACGCGCATTCCGAAAAATTTGGCGACGAGAAAATGTCCCAATTCGTGAATATTAATGGCGACGCCGAGAATAAAAAGCGGTACTAGAACGTAATAAAGTAATATGTCCATCGGGAAAGTTCTTTCTGCTGCGGTAGCAAGCGTTTCAGGTAATTATGAATGATTTGTCGAAATCTTAGAATCACAACTTGCAAAAAGCGTTGCTAAAAAGTTTAAGTCCAACCGCTTCGGACAGTCAAACAAACTTTGCACGCGGCACGGATTGTTTTTCGATTTCCTGTTCCGCCTGCATTCTTGATTCACGGTCAACTTTTAAAATAATTTCGAGATTATCTACGGCTTTCGTTTCGTGCCGATTCATTACGGCTTCGATAATTCGCGCGATTTCCGAAAGGCGGATTTTGCCGTCGAGAAATGCTTGAACGGCAATCTCATTGGCAGCATTCATCGCAGCAGGTAGCGTTCCGCCCGTTTTTAAAGCTCGATAAGCCAAATTCAAACACGGAAAACGCTCTGTGTCCGGTTCTTCAAAGGTTAATTGCGAGAGTTTTGAAAAATTTAAAGGCTCAAGCTGACACGATTTTCTTTCCGGGAAAGTCAACGCATATTGAATCGCGTGGCGCATATCCGTAACGCCCATTTGCGCGATTATCGAGCCGTCAACCATCTCAATCATCGAATGCACGATTGATTGCGGATGCACGACAACCGAAATTTCATCAGCGCCAAAACCGAATAACCTTTCGGCTTCGATAACTTCCAAACCTTTGTTCATCAGCGTCGCAGAATCAATTGTATTTTTGACGCCCATTTTCCAACTCGGATGATCTAAGGCTTCAGCGACGCTCGCGCGCTCAATTTCTTCTTTTGTTTTCGTGCGAAAAGGTCCGCCGGAAGCAGTTAAAATAATCCGCCGGACTTCCGCGCGTTTTTCGCCGCGCAAACATTGATGAATCGCGTTATGTTCGGAATCAACCGGCAGAATTTCCGCACCATTTTCCCGCGCCGCTTTCGTCATCAATTCGCCCGCAATAACGAGCGTTTCTTTATTGGCGAGCGCGACGCGCTTTCCGGCTTCGAGCGCGCGCAGAGTCGGAACAAAACCGATTGCGCCGACCGTAGCGGAAACAATCGTGTCGGCTTGCTCGTGAGTCGCAGCGGCAATCAAACCTTTTTTGCCGATTTCGATTTTTGGAATTCTGGAGATTTCAGATTTGAAATTCGAAAATTTTTCGAGAAGCAATTCGGCGCATTCTTCGGTTTCGACCGAAACTAATTCGGGCTGAAAACGCCTGATTTGCTCGCTCAATTTTTCGACGTTTTTCCCCGCACCGAGCGCAACGACGCGAAACTCCGGTTCTTTCAAAAACTCAACGACTTTCAGCGCGTTGCAGCCGATTGAACCGGTCGAACCTAAAATCGAAATTCCCCGCTTGGTCATAAATTAGTGAAAATAGAATCTAGCGAAATAGTAAAGAAGCGGAGCGTTGAAAAGCAAACTGTCCATTCTATCGAGCAGCCCGCCGTGACCGGGCAGAAGGTTAGCTGCGTCTTTGCTACCCGCGCCGCGTTTGATCGCGCTTTCCGCCAGGTCGCCGATGACGCCGACAACCATCATCACCGCCGCGAGCGGCAGAGCGACGAACCATTTCAACTCGGTAAAAAACGTAAAGCTGGCAACAGCCGCGAGCAGCAGGCTCGCCAAAAGCGCCCCGATTGCGCCTTCCCAGGTTTTGCCCGGCGAAATAACGGGCGCGAGCTTGTGTTTGCCCACGAGCTTTCCGGTATAAAGCGCGGCGATGTCCGCGCCCATTAAAATCAAAAACAAAAATGCGAGCAACTTGGTCGAAAGATGCGGATGATTTTCAAATCCGACGCGCAAAGCGACGAAATAACCGCCAAGAAAAGCGATGTAAAAAACACCCAAAACCGTGACGCCGATTGCCGCCAGCATTTTGGAAAAATCGCGCGCTCGCTGAAACCGAAACGCCTGCGAAGCCACCGCTGCGATGATGAAAATCGCCAGCGTCATCACCAGCAAATCGGGCGCTTTGGTTGGCGCGTCAAACAAAAACGCGATAAAAATCGCCGCCGAACCTAAGAAACCGAGCGCGGCGTCCGCTCTGAGCTGCATCGTTTTGGTGAATTTAAAATATTCAAACAAAGCCAAAATGATGGCGGCGGCGGCAATCGCCACGAAAAACAAGTTAAACTCTTGTCTCTGCGGGAAAAAATAAGGCAAAACGATTGCCGCAATCAAACCGGGCAGCGCGACAATCGCGGTAATAATTCGATTCATTCAATTAGTGAATAGTGAATTGTAAATTGTGAATCGTGAATAGAAAATTCATTCTGTTCACGATTCACAATTTACAATTCACTAATTCAAATTCTTAAATCCGGTCGGCTGTAATCGCTCGGCGCGGAATCCGTTTTCGGCGAAACGGTGTTGACCGGCATTTTCTTTTTATTTCTGAGCCACAAAAAACGATTAATTTCCACAATTCCGGGAACTACGAAAAACGCGCAAACCGCGCCCAAAATCGCGCCAGTCGCAAATCTGGAAAAATACGTATTTTCCAAAATCCCTAAATACCCCAAAGCAAAATCAATCGCAGTCGGAATGGGTGCGAGAAACAAAACAGCGCGCGACGGCGCGTCCGCGCTGTGAACCGAGCGAAAAAAAGGATACGCCAAAATTCCGATTCCCAGTCCGGCATAAACGCCGAAACAGCGCGCGCAAACGGCAAGCTGTTCGCCCGCCAGATGCATCGAGCGGTCAGAAAGCTGGTGACAAAGATAGGAAAAAGGCGTGTAAATGTAACCAGCCGCTGCAAAACCGTTAGCTTTTAAAATTGGCGCGGCGACGATTAAACCAGCCCAAAACGCAACAAAAAACGCGGTTGCGCTCCACGCCCTCCAATCGAGTTTTTTCGTTTTTTCCGGAGAAATATAATTTTGCGCCGCCAGACTCACGCAATCTGTTTTAATTCAAACAGCGCTCGTTCCGCAAGCGCGACGGTTTCGTTGACGTTTAAAGTTCCGTTCGTGATTTGCGCCGAATTAACAATAAAAACGTTTTCGAGCGAGGTTTTCATCGAAGGAAGATTGGCGGAATAATTCAAAGTCGAAAGCGCAAAAACCTGTCGAACGCGCGATATTTTAAACTCCAAAACGGCGGCGCGCCGGAAATGCGGGTACATTTTTTCAAGCGCCGCGAGAAACGTTTCCCTGATTTCGTCGTCTGTTTTCTCAAACATCGCATCGTCCGGCGCAACATATTTCGGCAAATAAACAAGCGAGTTTCCGCCGAATTCCGATTTATCAACCAGCGCCGACATCTCAATCACGGCGGTAAACGGCGCATCGTCCGTAATGTTGGTCACATAAAAAGGCGAGAGCGAATTCTTCATCAAAACCGACGCGCAGACGATTCCCTGATAACGAATTCGGTTTAAACGCTCTTTCTCGGTTTCATTCAATTGCGGACAAATCTTCGCCGCAGCATTTGCG
>DASWLV010000188.1:0-2539 GCA_036400075.1 Pyrinomonadaceae bacterium | reverse complement strand
GTCCCAGACAATCGGGTCCTGGCGGTCAACCATTTCGCGCGCCTGTTTGATCGTCGCGGCGTATTCCTGTTTTTCAAGCTGGTTGTAAATAAACGGCTTGAACAGTTCGAGCGCCATTTTCTTCGGCAAACCGCATTGATGTAGTTTCAAATCCGGTCCGACGACAATCACCGAACGTCCCGAATAGTCAACGCGTTTGCCCAAAAGGTTTTGACGGAAACGACCTTGTTTTCCTTTGAGCGTTCCGCTCAAAGATTTCAAAGGACGATTGTTTGCGCCGCGCAAAACTCTGCCGCGTCTGCCGTTGTCAAACAAAGCGTCAACAGCCTCTTGCAGCATACGTTTTTCGTTGCGGACAATAACTTCCGGCGCGCGCAGTTCAATCAGTTTTTTCAAACGATTGTTGCGGTTGATAACGCGACGATAAAGATCGTTCAAATCCGAAGTCGCAAAACGTCCGCCGTCGAGCGGCACAAGCGGGCGCAATTCAGGCGGAATCACCGGAATTACATCCAAAATCATCCATTCGGGACGATTGCCCGAACGTAAGAAAGAGTTCGCAACTTTCAAGCGTTTTGAATATTTCAGCTTTTTCTGCTGCGAAGTTTCCTCTTTCATCCGAATGCGAAGCTCGTCAACGAGCGAAGGAACGTCAACTTTGTTGAGCAATTCCTTGATCGCTTCAGCGCCCATTCGCGCGACAAATTGACCGGGAAATTCCCGATAAAGCTCGCGGTAGCGCTCATCCGTCAAAAGCTCGCGCTCGCGGATTCCGGCAACTTCACCCGGTTCGATGACGATGTAGTTCTCGAAATAAAGAACTTTTTCCAATTCGCGAAGCGGAATATCAAGAAGATGTCCGATACGCGACGGCAAGCCTTTAAAAAACCAGACGTGCGAACACGGGCTGGCAAGTTCAATATGTCCGAGACGTTCGCGGCGCACTTTCGCCTGCGTGACTTCGACTCCGCATTTATCGCAGATTACGCCGCGATGCTTCATCCGTTTGTATTTTCCGCAGAGACATTCCCAGTCGGCAATCGGACCGAAAATTCTGGCGCAGAAAAGCCCGTCGCGTTCGGGTTTAAAAGTTCTGTAATTGATTGTTTCCGGTTTCGTGACTTCGCCGTGCGACCATTCGCGGATTTTTTCAGGCGAAGCAAGACGAATCCGAATCGCTTCAAAATCCGGTATTGCTTGAGTTTTATTATTTTGCAGTCTAAACATTTAGCTTTCTCCGAAAGCGTTCGTCGCTAGTCGTTCGTTGTTCGTTGCAAAAGAATTCACAACGAACAACGAACAACGAACAACGAACAATTAGTTATTCAATTCCGCCAACAATTAACGCCTCGCCGACGCCGTGCTGCTCGCCTTCTTCGTCAATCTGTTCTTTCGTGATTAATTCCACGTCCAAACAAAGCGATTGAAGTTCGCGAATCAAAACGTTGAACGATTCCGGCACGCCGGGATGAAACTCGGCGTCGCCTTTGACAATCGCTTCGTAAATCTTCGAGCGTCCCGCCACGTCATCGGATTTTGCGGTCAGCAATTCTTGCAGAATATGCGCCGCGCCGTAGGCTTCGAGCGCCCACACTTCCATTTCGCCGAAGCGCTGACCACCGAATTGCGCTTTGCCGCCCAAAGGCTGCTGCGTAATCAAGCTGTAAGGTCCGATTGACCGCGCGTGAATCTTGTCGTCAACAAGGTGCGATAGCTTGAGCATATAAATGTAACCAACCGTTACTTTTTGCTCGAACTGCTCGCCGGTCAAACCATCGTAAAGTCTGGTTTTACCCGACAGACCGACCGAGGGCGGAAGCTCCAATTCATCAAACTTGTCGTTAGCCTGTTTGATGTGACTTTTGATTTGTTCTTCCGACGCGCCGTCGAAAACAGGCGTCGCAAAATGAACTCCCAAAACTTTCGCCGCCCAACCGAGGTGCGTTTCGAGAATCTGACCGACGTTCATACGCGAAGGCACGCCGAGCGGATTTAAAACAATCTCGACCGGAGTTCCGTCGGGCAGATACGGCATATCTTCTTCGGGCAAAATCCTCGCGATAACACCTTTGTTACCGTGACGACCAGCCATTTTGTCGCCGACCGACAATTTGCGCTTCATCGCGATGAAAACTTTGACCATCTTGATCACGCCCGGCGGCAATTCGTCGCCCTGTTTCAGCTTGGCGATTTTTTCTTCGTAAATATCGCTCAAAATACTGATTTGACGCTCGGTTTTATCAATATAAGTTTTGATTTCGCCCGCCACGTCAATCGTCGAAGCGGCGACTTCAGCTTTGCGCAGAGTTCGCGGCTCGATGCCTTGAATAACCTCGCGCGTGATGGTCGTTCCGGCTGGAATCAAAACGTCTTTGCCGTCCATCAGATTTTTGGTGAGCTTGCGGTTTTCCAAAAGCTCGTAAATCCGCTGGTCGCGCTGTTCGCTCAAAATACGAATTTCGTCTTCGAGGTCGCGGCGCAGACGCTCTTCTTCCATTCCTTCGATGTCCATCGAACGCTCGTCTTTTTCAGTTCCCTT
>DASWLV010000187.1:0-29301 GCA_036400075.1 Pyrinomonadaceae bacterium | reverse complement strand
CCCGGTCGGCGTGTCGAAATCCGGCGAAAACGTGTGCACTCGATAACCCATCCGCCGCGCGGCAATCGCAAACATCCGCCCAAGCTGCCCGCTTCCTAAAACGCCGATTGTCGAATTTGGCAGGATTATCTTCACAGGTTTGTGAGTTTATTCGTTTGTCAGATTTGTTTCAAGAACAGTATTTGTTTGATCTTCACGGAATCTTTTGAGTTTTTCACGAAGTTCGAGGCGAGAGTTGGCGAGAATCGAAACGGCAAGCAAAGCAGCGTTCGTCGCACCGGCTTGCCCGATTGCCAGCGTTCCCACCGGAATTCCGGCTGGCATCTGAACGATTGAAAGCAGCGAATCCATTCCGCTCAACGCTTTGCTTTGCACGGGAACGCCCAAAACCGGCAAAACGGTTTGCGAAGCGCACATTCCCGGCAAATGCGCCGCGCCGCCCGCGCCTGCGATAATGACTTCTATTCCGCGCGATTCTGCCGATTTAGCAAATTCAAAAAGCAAATCCGGCGTGCGATGCGCCGAAACGATTTTGCATTCGTGCGCGACGCCGAATTTTTCCAATGTTTCGGCAGCTTTCTGCATCGTTTCCCAATCCGATTTGCTGCCCATAATGACTGCAACCAGAGGTTTTTGATTTTCGGTTGTGGATTTTGCCATTTGCTTTCAAAATAAGAAAGATGAGCGGCGAAGGCAAACTGCCTCTCGCATTTCTAAGGAATCCGGTTTTCTCCATTTTATCCGTAAATTTCGAGTTTACGAATTCAGAATTTTTAAATATTGCGTCCAGGAACCGACATCTTCTTTATATTGTTTTGCCATCACGCGCGAGATTTGTGAGATATGGTCAAGATCGTGAACCGTCCAAGTCGCAAGAAGCTGTTTGAGAGTAACTTCGCCGAAAGCCGGATGAACGCCTTTTTGTTCCAGATTTTCGATTGTTAGTTTTTTGGAACGCAGAACGTCAACATTCTTTTTACGCAAGCCTTTGAATTCTTCCAAAAGCTCGCGCAACGTTTTACCTTCGCTGTCTTCAAACTGAGCAAAACGGTCAAACGGCGCAAAATTTTTATCCGGCGCATCCGAAAGAATAATCTCGATTCTCGCAATCCAATCGGTTTTTTCTCCATGAACGAGATGTCCAAGAACGTCAAACACGCTCCATGTTTCGCCGCCTTCGTTATTTGCAGTCCAATCGGTGGAAATGTTTTGGAGCATCGTTTCCAGAACTTCGGGCGTGCGTTCGAGAACTTCTATAGATTTTTCCACTGTAAAACTCATAGTTTAATTTTTAGAGTCTGACAAAACCAAATTTACGATCTCAGAAATTCGGTTGACGAGATTATTTATACAGCAAATATTTTTGACGCATCTTTTTGTAATTTGTCAGTCCCGGCTCCCAGCTTTTTCTGATTTCCTCTTCCGTTTTTCCGGCAATAATTTGTTCTTTGAAATCTCTCGTCCCGGCTAATTTGTCTATGTCGTTGATTTGTTTACTAAAGCTTTTGTCAAAGAATTTCTCCTTTTCGGGATACGCCTGATAAAGCTCCATCATCCATTTGAGGTTGAGTTTTTTCGATTTGCGAAGCTGGTCAGTGTCGTAATTTCTCAAATCAAGACCGTAACAAACTTCGTTCATATACAAAGGAGTTTCGCTCATCCCCGGAATACTGACAGGGGTAAAAGAAAAAGAGTATTTGCCCTTTAACAAAGGGCTACCCAACACCGCAAATGGCGAATAAGTTCCCCTGCCGTGATTGAGCTTTGTTCCTTCAAACAGACAGGTCGAAGGATAAAGCATAACGCCTTGCTGTGTATTTAAATTCGGCGAAGGCTTAACCGGCAAAACATACTCCATATTGTGTTGATAATTTAGGTTTTTGATTATTTTCAATTTGGCAACCATTTTGCCTGACATCCAGCCTTCGCCGTTAATCATTTGAGCAAATTCGGCAATCGTCAAACCGTGTGCAATTGGAATCGGAAACTGCCCTATTCCCGATTTCAAGCTCATATCCAGAATGGGACCGTCAATTAAATACCCGTTCGGATTGGGGCGATCTAAAACGATCAATTCCTTTTTAAATTCCGCGCACGATTCCATGATGTCTCTCAGAACATTTATGTAGGTGTAAAATCGAACTCCTACGTCTTGAACGTCATAAATCATTACGTCAACATCGGCAAGGTCTTCGCGAGAAGGTTTTCTTTTCGCACCGTATAACGAAATTATTTTTATTCCGGTCGCCGGGTCTTTCTCGTCGGTTACTTTTACTCCGGCGCTGGCGTTGCCGCGAAAACCGTGTTCCGGTCCGAACACTTTGACGACGTTGATGCCTTTCGACATTAAAAAATCCACTAAATGCTTACCGTCGCCGGTAATCGTCGTCTGATTGGCTAAAATCCCGACTCGTTTGCCCTTCAGATACGGCAAATATTCATCGGGCTGCTCTGCTCCCGTAATGATTTTTGCAGTTTTAAGATTAGTTGGATTTGAAACGGCGGATTCTGTAAATGAATATGCCGTGACGCAAAAAACAAGCAATGTTGAAACCGACCAAAGTAATTTCATAACTTTCTACAATTATTAATAATACAAAAAAGGATAAAGCCCAAACTTCATCCTTCGATTTTCGCATAATTTTTAGCCGCTCTAAAAAGGAAAGCTTTGCATAAATCGTTCGAGCGTCTCCGGGCTAGACGCTTTGACATAAAAGAAATATCTGCCGCGCGTCCAGGACATAAAATCGGCGATTCGGAAATAACCGGGATTTTTACCGATTTGATATTGCTCGTTTTTGAGGCTTAAACGGCTGTCAATCGCTTCCTGTCGGGTGACTTTTATCGCTTCAAAAGCGTCTTTTTCTGTTTCGGGGATGCTGAAACCGAAAAATATTTGGTCTTTTCCCGATGTGTATTCGACGTTCAAATCTTCATCCGATGGTGGTTTCGCCCCGGCGGGCAAATCTTCCCTCGTAAAGGTTCCGACCTTTTTCGGTAATAAAACGTTCAAATCCGTTCCCGTAGGCTGCGGACGTTGATCTATTCCGAATGGCGCTGTTTTTTTCTGTGCGAAACTGCTCGAATTGCAGCCGAAAAGCAAACTTCCCAAAACTACTGATAAAACCAAAAATTGAATACGCATAAAAAACTCCCGATAAAAATAACTTTCACGTTTAATTTACCCGTAAATTTTCTTTCGCGCACTAGGTATTTAGATAGTAATTTTTGAAGTATTTAAAAGTTCATCAAACTTCAGTTGCTTGCAGAGTTCGGTTGAAACAATAAATTACCAGAATTGCCACCAAGGCTTTCGGCTTTTCGGCTTAAAGTTTTTCATCGGCTTAAAGTTTTTCACTCGTTCTTCGTATTCTTTTAGTTCTTCCGCGAGCGTTCCTTTATCCTCGTAAATTTTCCAAATATCGGTTTCGCCCCGATCAAGATCAATTACTCTTTCCTGATGAGTCGTCACGGCAAGACCGTGTTCTTCGTCCCAAACACAGTAGAAAAGCCATTCGAGATATGAAATGTCGTTCTTGCTCTCCTCGCTGAAGCTCAAGCTCTGAGTTCCTATAAATGGTTTAAAATTAAAATCAGCTTTCGTTTCGGGCGTAATATCATCGTCCTGATCCCAATCGTAAGTCTCCTTTAACCAATCAAATTTCTCGATCAAAGACCGGATAATGTTGTCTCTTATTTCGTATTGATTTTGCATTAAATGGTGATAAGCATTTATCTCCGGCTGCCAATCTCTGGGAATATTGGGGTTGTAACCGCCAAAATCTAATTTAATCGTTCCGTCCGTTATTACTTTCGCATTTTCCCAACGCTTATTCAGGTATCCGTCCCAAGCCTCTAAAACTATCGTCGCTTCGATAATTTCTAACGGTTTACGTCTTGTTCCGTAATTTTTGATTCTGATGTTTGGAATTCCGCTGGCAAATATATCCATTTTTAGATTTTTAGCTTAAAAGTTTTCGGTTTGTAAATTAAGTGAAACCACTTTGACCGCTACATTCAACAAATAGATGTTGGCTTGCAAATTGATCACACTGACCCCGATTGGTTTGATTTCACCTTTTAACGAATTTTCCCGCGCTGATTTTCATAATTTATTCCAATTATCCTTTCGTCCAGTCCAACGTTTATCAATTTCAATTTGTCTAAACCTTTCTCGAATTGCGAGAATAAAACCAATGAAATTAAACCTCAACGACACTTTTAACAAAACGCTTCCGGCGGATCCGGTGACGGAAAATTACGTTCGCCAAGTGCCGAAAGCCTGTTTTTCTTACGTTACGCCAAAAAATCCGGGCAAACCTTCGCTCGTGCATTATTCGCCGCAGATGCTCGAAGCAATCGGGTTGACCGAAAGCGACGCCACAAGTGAAGAATTCCTGAAAGTTTTTTCGGGCGCGGAGATTCACCCCGAAACCGAGCCGTTTGCGATGTGCTACGGCGGACATCAGTTCGGCAGTTGGGCGGGACAATTGGGCGACGGCAGGGCGATCAACTTGTTTGAAGTTAATCACAACGGTCAACAATGGGCTTTGCAGTTAAAAGGCGCGGGCAAAACGCCGTACTCGCGCGGCGCGGACGGACTTGCGGTTTTGCGTTCTTCGGTTCGTGAATACCTTTGCAGCGAAGCAATGTTTCATCTCGGAGTTCCGACGATGCGCGCGTTGTCGCTCGTTTTAACAGGCGATTCGGTTTTGCGCGATATGTTTTATGACGGAAATCCCGAAATGGAAAAAGGCGCAATTGTGTGCCGCGTCGCGCCGAGCTTTGTTCGTTTCGGGAATTTTCAAATCTTTGTGGCGCGTCAGGATTTGGAAAATTTGAAGAAGCTCACTGATTACACGATTCAAAATTTCTACCCGCATCTGGGCGCGCCGAATAAAGAAAGCTACATCGAATTTTTCCGCCAAGTGACCGAAAAAACACTCGATTTGATGATTCACTGGGAGCGCGTCGGCTTTGTTCATGGCGTGATGAATACCGACAATATGTCCATTTTGGGCTTAACGATTGACTACGGTCCTTACGGCTGGCTCGAAGATTACGACCCGAACTGGACGCCGAACACGACCGACGCGGGACAAAAACGCTATCGCTACGGCAACCAAGCCTCCATCGGACTCTGGAATCTACTCCAGCTCGGCAACGCGCTTTTTCCGCTGATCGAAGACGCCGCGCCGCTCGAAGAAATTCTGGACAAATATCAAACCGACTATTTTCCGAAACACATCCGAATGATGTCCGATAAATTGGGTTTGAAAAATGAGGCTGACGTGCATTTCATCGTCGAACTCGAAAAACTTCTCTACCAGAGCGAAATGGATATGACTTTGTTTTTCCGGCGACTCAGCCGATTTGACGAAAACAATCCGAATGAGTTTTGGACGAAACTCGAAGAATCGAGTTATTCATCCAATCTCGAAAAACTCAAACCGCAATGGACTGATTTTCTGGCAAATTACGCCGAAATTCTCATCGCCGAAGCTGGCGAAAAAAACGAAAGAACTGCCGCAATGAACCTGGTTAATCCGAAATACGTCCTGCGAAATTACATGGCTCAATTGGCGATTGACGCGGCGGACGAAGGCGATTATTCAATCGTTGACGAACTATTTAAATTGCTTCTCAAACCATACGACGAACAACCCGAATCCGAAAAATGGTTTGCCAAACGCCCCGATTGGGCAAAGGAAAAAGCCGGATGTTCGATGCTTTCGTGCAGTTCGTAGAGAGTTGATTCTCAAACGGGAAAAGGACGAAGTTTCGGCTTCGTCCTTTATTTTTCGATATTCGGCGGATGTTCGCCAGCCAAAATCAGAACTCTTCGCAAATTTTTTACTCTTTGGCGATTTAGTTTTAAAACTTCTACTGTTACGCGACCTTTCGCAGTCTTACCGATAATTTCAGTAAAATCTTCGCTCCAAACAAAATGTTCGTTTCACATATCTTTTCTCGGATTGTAGAAAATTGCCGTTGCTTGACTGACGGCATCGAATGCTTCGATTTTTGTAGATTTATGACCGTTGCAGCCTTGACAGGCGAGTGCGAGATTTTCTAAATCGTCCGTTCCGCCTTTTGAAATTGGAAAAATATGTTCGACTGAAAAAGGATCGGATGAAAATTCAAGCGGGGATTGGCAGTATTCGCAAAGTTTTTTGGCTCTTTCTTCAACCGTCTTTCGTATTAACGCTGAAATCTTCATATTGTCTGCGGCGGGAAAATCTCAAGCTCTTTCATCACCTCAGGCAGACTTTTATTTCGGATGTTTGCAATCTCGACCAAATATTTGAGCCGTTTGACGTTTAATTCTTCACCTTTTTCAGTCAAAGCGATTAGCTCATCAAATTCGCTTTCGCTGATATTTTCACTCCGTCTTTTTTCGATCAGCTCGTTAAAACGAACTCGTTCCGCATCGGAAAGCACCGCTTCGTTAACTTTCTTTATCAATCTGATTTCTTTATTCGCTTGATTCTGAGGCAAAGCCCGACGAAGCTTCTTAGCATTTGCAATCAGCCGTTCAAACTCATTTTGCGGCAAGTTTACAACCGCCTGCAAAAGATTTTCGTTAGTGTTTTCCGCGCTGCGAACTGACATATTCCAATTATAACGCGACTCGAAAATTTTGCATAAAAAAAGGATGAAGCCGAAACTTCATCCTTTTTTTTCTTTTTCATTGCCTTTTATAGATTCAGCTTTCTCGCATTGGTTATATTTATGAAATCAAGTTCTATTTCTTCTCTTTTTATTAGGCAGGTCAAATGAATTAAATTATCAAAAAATTCATCATCAATTATCTGTCTTAACTTACTAAGTTTTTCATGATCGGAATAGATAATTAAAATATCAATATCTGTATATTGCTGACTTTTCACGAAAGAGCCAAATAAATAAAACTCAAATTGGTTTTCTAATCGATTCTTCCTAATGAGTTTTTCAAAACGATGTGCAAAAATGTCTAGTTCCAAAATGTATTTAATTTAGCTAAAAAATCTCTCCATGTACATAAATCAACATCCATTGTTTTGGCAATTTCGTAAGCGTCACTTGTAACTCGTGCACTCGGATTTGTGGATACCATTACTTTAAAGTCAGCGAATTTACTTTTTAATGATCTTACAGATTCAATGTTTAAATCATAATCATTGTTCATTACAATAATTACGTCTTCCAAGCTATCTCTCTCAATTTGAATTCTTTTATTATCCAAGCGTTTGATCGAAGTAACTTTATCATGTTGTTCCAATGCTCTGCTTACAAATTGGAATTCTTGATCAGTGTAAAAAATATTGTCCCATTGATTTGCAAATCTCATAAAATCACCCACGCCTCCAAATGAGATTTGATTTGAATACAGAATATCAAAAGATTTTTCACTTAAACGATACTCTTTTTTAATGTTTACAATAAAATCTATTTCGTCATTAGAATCTATTATCTCCGTTAAAACTTCATGATTTATATACTCTAAAGACATTGTAAACGTTAGGAATGAAGTACCTTCTTTTCTTGAGATTCTTACATAATTTCTATTTTCGATAATTATAGAATCAATATTATCATGATTTGCTAGTTTTTCTTTGATGAATTTATCCGTCCAATTATCACTATACATATATGTCACTTATTCTCTTAGGAAATTGTAATCCACTGGATTCTTCACCGTATAAATGTTTCTTTTCAAAATCATCTAAATGTTGTTTGAATTCCTCAAATAGTGAACATTCATCATCATTAAGAAAGTCATAATTAGCAATAATAATATTCAATATTTTTCTGTTGTTTGGAATGATAAATTCACGTATTTTTCTTCTCCATAGGGTAGGCATATCACTTTCAGGATTGTATCTTTCATCGGTATTAGGACCGTATTTATCAAAAATCATTTTATTTTCGGCGAAAATAGGTCTTAATACTTTCCTAACTTGCTCTCTCAATTCATATCTCCTGATACCGAAAGTTGCAGCAAGTCTTGCTTTATGTTCATTTTTCCATTTAAAGATTAATTTCTCAGGAAAACTTTCTTCAGCTTTATCAATAGTTGTGTGGCAGTTCGGGCAAAGCAAAATTAAATTATCATAATTACCCTTTTCTTCATCTGAAAGTTTATCGTTTTTTCTCGCTCCTTCGTTAACACTAATTATATGCGCTATTTCGGCAATGTGAATTTCGTTTTCTTCGAGTTCTTTGAATAGATTTTCATTGCAATTTAGGTTTTGACAGTACCCACCTGAATTAGCAAATAACTTTTTAACGGTGAAGGCATTTGGATTTGCTTTTCCTCTAGAACATGCCATATTTGATTTCTTTATCCTGTAGATAAATTAATGTTTACTTAGTTTTGAATTATATCAGGAAGTAAAAAGGATGAAGCCGAAACTTCATCCTTTTTTATTTCTAATTCACCCTTTTTATTTCTAGTTCACCTTTGAGACTTACGCCGATGTGAAATCATTTTACTTTGTCGAATCTGACATTTTTCGCGCCGAAGTTTGAGATTTTGAAGCCGGTAACCGCATTGTCTTTGTCTCTTAAAAACTCAACCTCGACGGCGAACTCGATGTTTCCCGCAAACTTGTCTTTGCCGGTTTCGGTTAGCTCCGCATCGCTCAATCTGGTATGAGAAAGAACTAATTTGCCGTTTCGCGCCTTTGCCGTGTAGTCGGTGTTTAGTTCCTCGCTGTAAAATTTGCCTTCGAAATCTTTTAGATTAGTGTTTGATTCTTTAACGGGCTGCTCTTTTTTACTTGCGGGATTAACAGGATTTACATTCGGCATTTCTTTTAAATCATTTTTGAGATAAAAGTTGGCGATGGTGAATGATGTTTGGAATATGTTGATGTGTTCATCATTGCTCAAGGCGATTATCGAAAGTTTTTTTTCGGGGAAGCGCAATAAGAACGTCCGAAAACCGGCATCGTGTCCGCTGTGATTCAAAAGATCAACGCCTCTGTAATTTCGGGTAAACTGTCCTTTGGCGTGATAGCTGTTTTCGCCGTTGATGACCGCGAAAAGCACGGGCTGACCCTTATTGAGCAGCGAAGGTTCGTTGAATCTTCTGATTAGTTCGGCGTCGCCGACCTTCGGGTTTTCAAAGTTTAACGCCCATTTGCTTAAATCTTCGATGGCGGTCAGCAAGCCGGTCGCGCCGACCGTCGAATGGTTCAGGTTTATCTTCCGATATGCGCCGTTTACTTTTTCGTATGAGCCTGCCCTGTTTTTGACGATCCGGTTGGCATCATCATAAAACTGCGTGTCGTTCATTCCGAGCGGCGCGAAAATATTTTCTTTCGTGTATTCCGCAAATGTTTTACCGCTCGCGCGCGCCGCGATTTCCGCGAGCACCGTATAGCCTGAATTGCTGTAGAGAAACTGGCTTCCGGGTTCGAAGTTCAGTTCTTTTTGGCGGCTTATTATTTTCAGGATGTGTTCCGTCGTAATAATATCGTCCATTCGCCAGCCCGCTAGAGTCAGCAGCGACCACTGATCTCTGATACCGCTGGTATGCGCGAGAAGATGTTTTATCCTGACAATTTTGCCAAAATCCGGCACTTCCGGAACATATTTTCTAATATCGTCTTCGAGCGAAATTTTGCCCTGTTTTTCCAGCAGGTAAATCGAAAAAGCGGTGAATTGCTTGGAAACCGAAGCGATCTGAAAAACCGTCTTCGGCGTGATCGGCGTGTCATATTCAAGATTTGCCATTCCATAGCCTTTTTTGAAGATTATTTTCCCGTCTTTGACGACCGCCACCGCCACTCCCGGCGTCGCCTGATTATAAGCGGAAAAAAGATTATCTATTTGTTTATCAATGCCGGTGTCATTTGTTTGCCCGTACAGAGCATTGCCGTTTAAGATTATAAAAATTATCAATAAACACGCTTTTAGTATTGAATTTTTGGATCTATACATATTTTTCTAAATATAATGACCGTTCTGCCTCTGTTTGCAGATTATGTAAAATTGTAAGCTGTCTTAGATTAATCCGAACGGACTTTTCGATAAACGGCACGAATAGCCGTTAAGCGGTCATGGAATTTAGATTAGTTACTTGCGATCAATTTACGTTTTGACTCAAAGAATACTAGAATAGCGTTAATTACTAATTGTCCTTAACTGATCTTGTGTTGTAACCACAAATTGTTTTTTGGTGATCAAAATTAGTTCAAGGAATATAATAATTTCAAATAAAAACAAGCAATAAAATGTCAGAAACATCAAAAATCTACTACACATTAACTGATGAAGCGCCAATGTTGGCGACGCATTCTTTTTTACCGATCTTAAAAGCTTTTACAAAATCCGCAGATATTGAAATTGAAGTTCCTGATATTTCGTTGGCGGGAAGGATTTTAGCCAACTTCCCCGAATTCCTGAAAGACGACCAAAAAGTTCCTGATGCGCTTGCGGAATTGGGCGAATTGGCGACCAAACCCGAAGCCAACATTATCAAGCTTCCGAACATTTCGGCTTCCGTTCCGCAGTTGGAAGAAGCGATTACCGAACTTCAGAAACAAGGTTTCGCATTGCCGAATTATCCGGCAGAACCTAAAACGGACGAAGAAAAAGCCATCAACAAAAAATATGCGAAAGCTTTGGGAAGCTCAGTAAATCCTGTCTTGAGAGAAGGGAATTCCGACAGACGCGCACCAAAAGCCGTAAAAAATTATGCAAAAGCAAATCCTCATCGAATGGGAGTTTGGAATGCAGATTCGGCAACGTCCGTCGCACATATGAATTCCGGGGATTTTTACGGAACGGAAATTTCTACCACAGTGGAAACGGAAGGGAAATTCAGAATCGTTTTCTATCGAAATGATGGTTCTGAACAAGGTTTGAAAGATTTTACACCACTGAAAGCAGGCGAGGTAATTGATTCTTCTGTCATGAATCTTTCTGCATTGAAATCTTTCGTGAGGCAAGCGATTCGTGAAGCCAAAGAAAAAGACGTTCTACTTTCCGCACACTTAAAAGCGACAATGATGAAAGTTTCCGATCCGATTATTTTCGGGGCGATTGTCGAAACTTACTTCAGAGATGTTTTTGAAAAATATAAGGATACTTTCACTGAATTAGACATCAATCCAAATTACGGATTGGCAACGCTTTACGAAAAAATTGCCGGAAATCCGAAAGAAGTCGAAATAAAGGCAGATATTGAAAAAGCCATCGAAAACGGACCAAGAATTGCGATGGTAAATTCGGACAAGGGAATTACGAATTTCCACGTTTCTTCAGACGTGATTATAGATGCTTCAATGGCGGCGCTTGTTCGCGGCGGCGGAAAAATGTGGAATAAAGACGGAAAAGAAGAAGATACCGTTTGCATTATTCCCGATAGAACTTACGCCGGTTTCTACGATGCGATTATTCAGGATATGAAGCAAAACGGAGCAATTGACCCGAAAACTTTCGGTTCCGTTCCAAATGTCGGTTTGATGGCGCAAAAAGCTGAAGAATACGGTTCCCACGACAAGACTTTCCAAATTTCAGGAGAAGGAACGGTGAAAGTGGAAGACGAAAACGGGACGGTTCTTCTCTCGCAACGCGTTCAGAACGGCGATATTTTCAGAATGTGCCAAACCAAAGATGCTGCGATCCAAGATTGGGTGAAATTGGCTGTCAATCGTGCAAAACTTTCCGACACACCGGCAATTTTCTGGTTGGATAAAGGAAGAGCACACGACAGAGAAATCATCAAAAAAGTAGAAAAATATCTACAAAATTATGATTTAAACGGTCTCGACATCAGAATTATGGATGTCAAAGACGCAATGCTCGAAACTTTGAAACGTGCGAGAGAAGGCAAAGACACCATTTCAGTTTCGGGAAATGTTTTGAGAGATTATCTAACAGATATGTTCCCGATTTTGGAACTTGGAACTTCTGCAAAAATGCTTTCAATAGTTCCATTAATGAACGGAGGCGGTTTGTTTGAAACCGGAGCCGGAGGTTCTGCTCCGAAACACATCGAACAATTTTTGCAGGAAGGATATTTGCGCTGGGATTCGCTTGGTGAATTTTTAGCGTTACAGGCAAGTTTCGAACATCTGGCTCAAACTCAGGACAACAAAAAAGCGCAAATTCTGGCGGACGCTTTGGATGAAGCGAATGCGAAATTTTTAGCGACTGACAAATCTCCGGCAAGAAAAGTCGGGCAAATTGATAATCGCGGTTCTCATTTCTATCTGGCGATGTATTGGGCGGAAAGCCTGGCAAATCAAACATCGGATTCTGAAATTGCTTCTAAATTTGCGCCGATTGCACAAGCAATGAAGGAAAATGAAGCAAAAATTAATGAAGAATTGATTGGGGCGCAGGGAAAATCACAGGATGTCGGCGGTTATTATCACCCAAGTTCTGAAAAGACTTATGCTGCGATGAGACCTTCTGCTACGCTGAATGCTATTGTGGACGGAATTTAAGACTTTAAATTTAAAATTCATAAAAACCTCCTGGAATTCCAGGAGGTTTTTATTTTATATGGTTGCGGCAATTGTGCGTCTTGAGAATTAAAAAAGTTCAAAGTTCAAAGTTCAAAGTCGAAATAAAACCTTGAGCTTTGAACCTGAAAAATCACAACTTATCAATTTTTGCGGCTAATTCAAAATCTCGTTCGGTCAAACCGCCCGCGTCGTGCGAAGTGATGGCGATTTCGGCGTAGCCGTAGCCAAAGAAAATATCCGGGTGATGATCGGCTTCTTCGGCGATTGCTGCAACTTGGTTGACGAAAGCGAGCGCCTCTGTGAAATTCTCGAATTCGTATTCTTTGTTGATAAAATCATCCTGCACTTCCCAGCCTTCTTCCAAATCGGAAAGTTTAGCGGCGATTTCCTCTTCGTTTAATTTTTGAACGTCCATTTTTCGTTATCCCTTATTCGTTTATAATCGGTTTGATTTAAAGTATAGCGATTCGCCAAAGTTTTGTTCAAAAGTTGATGAAAATAATTGTTTGCTTAGTATTTTTGATTTTGTTTTCAGCGGGTTGCTCAAGCGGAGACGCGGACACGCCGACCAATGCTTTTCGCAAATACGTCGAAGCCGCAGGCAAAAAAGACGCCGCCGCAATGAGAGAAAACGCATCGCGCGGCTCACAAAAATTGATTGACGAAACGATTAAAAATCAAATCGGCAAATGGAGTGCGCCGGAAACGCGAAACGAAAAGATCGAAGGCGAAAACGCCACGCTAGAATATAAAAATGCGGCGACCGGAACTTGGGATACGATTTATTTTGTTCGCGAAAACGGGAGCTGGAAGATCGCGCTCGACAAATCTATGGAAGAAGTTTTAGAAAACAGCAAACCGAGGTAAGTTTCTTCATTTTAATGAATTATTTTCTTTCTCAAACACTTTGTCCATATCATTAATGAACAGCCTAAGTAAATCCCCCTTTTCAAGACCTTTGTTAGAATGTCCCATATCAGCGCGAATCTTAAATAGGACATTTTCAATTTGAAATAAACCATGATACTTATTTGTTGGAGTATCAATTTCCTTTCTGAAATCAACCCAAGCCTTAATAACTTTGTCATCTCCCCAAACAATCATTTTTTGATGAAACTTCATGACAAATTCCAGCATCTCTTCAGATGAGGCTTTGTTTTGAAGAACTTTGTTAAGAAGAAAGTCGGCAAATTCCTCATAAATAGGCGCTTTTTGCTTGCGAAGTTCTTGTTCAATTTCCTTTAATCTCTCAATACTTTTTGTCCTAATCGCTGCAAAAATTGTAGCACTCGCTGTAATAATTGCCGCTAACCCAATACCTAAGGTTGGCAAGATTGGAGTAAGCTCTCTTGATGCTAGACTTGAAACTCCGTAAAAAACTAACCAAAGTACAAGAACCAAAAAAACTAAAATTAGAATCAAAGTTGTTATGACAATAAAGATTTGTTGCCATGAAAGCTGAACGTTTTGTGAATTACTCATAGTAAATCTACGAAAGACTAACTTCGCGTTCTCTTAAATATTTAAATCTCAACCAAGCTGCACCTCTCGCTCCCGCAAATACTTAATTCTGTCTCGTATCTCGGCGGCTTTTTCAAACTGCATATTTTTCGCCGCTTGACGCATTTCCATTTCCAGTTCGGCGATGGTTTGTTTAATTTTGCCGCGTGAGTATTCTTCCATGGCGTCGAGTTCGAGCGGGACTTTGAAATAATCGGCTTCGTAGGCTGTGACAAGCGTGGAATCGATTGATTTGATGATTGTCGTCGGCGTGATTCCGTGTTCGGCGTTGTATGCTTCCTGAACGGCGCGGCGGCGCTGCGTTTCGCCGATGGCGCGTTTCATTGAATCCGTTATTTTGTCGGCGTACAAAATCGCTTTGCCTTCCGCGTTGCGGGCGGCGCGTCCCATAGTTTGAATCAGCGAGCGGTCTGAGCGCAGGAAACCTTCTTTGTCGGCGTCGAGAATTGCCACGAGCGATACTTCCGGCAAATCCAAGCCTTCGCGCAGCAGGTTGATTCCAACCAAAACATCAAACTCGCCGCGCCGCAGATTCCGCAAAATCTTGATGCGTTCGAGCGTGTCAATGTCCGAATGCAGATATTGGACGCGAACACCGACTTCGGTAAAATATTCCGACAAATCTTCCGACATTTTCTTGGTTAAAGTCGTGACCAAAACGCGCTCATTGCGTTCGGCTCGCACGCGGCATTCTTCCAATAAATCGTCAATCTGACCTTTGACCGGGCGGACTTCGACAACGGGATCGAGCAATCCGGTCGGGCGAATAATCTGCTCGACGACTTCGCCGCCCGATTTCGTTAATTCATAAGGTCCGGGTGTTGCCGAAACGTAAATCGTCTGATTGATGCGCGATTCAAATTCTTCAAAATTAAGCGGGCGGTTGTCCATCGCCGACGGCAGACGAAAACCGTAATTCACTAAAGTTGATTTTCTCGAACGGTCGCCTTTGTACATCGCCCCGAGCTGCGGAACGGTTTGGTGCGATTCGTCAATTACGAGCAGGGAATCCGGCGGCAAATAATCAAGCAGAGTCGGCGGCGGCTCGCCCGGTCTTTTGCCCGTCAAATGGCGCGAATAATTTTCGATTCCGCGACAGAAACCCATTTCCTTGATCATTTCCAGATCGTACATCGTCCGTTGATGCAGCCTTTGAGCTTCGACAATTTTGCCCTCTTTGATGAGTTCCGCTTCCCACCATTCAAGCTCATCTTTGATTGTTTTAACCGCGCGTTTGATTGTCGGTTTCGACATTACAAAGTGCGTTTTCGGATAAATCGGCAGCCGCGTTTCATGACGAAATTTGACTTCGCCGAGCAGCGGGTCAATCGTCGAAATCTGGTCAATCTCGTCGCCCCAAAATTCGATTCTGTAAGCGTTTTCCTGATAACTCGGATAAACCTCGACCGTATCGCCGCGCACTCGGAAAGTCCCGCGATAAAACTCTATGTCCGAACGCTCGTACTGCAAATCAACCAAGCCTTTGATAAATTCTTCGCGCTTTATCTGCTGACCGGGCGCGATGAACATAATCATTCC
Organism: Pyrinomonadaceae bacterium; assembly: GCA_036400075.1. Taxonomy (GTDB): domain Bacteria; phylum Acidobacteriota; class Blastocatellia; order Pyrinomonadales; family Pyrinomonadaceae; genus JALZCH01. Next base: position 13,780 of record DASWLV010000187.1, on the reverse strand, counting down.
GTAATACGCATCGGGATCGCCCAAGCCATAAATGCATGAAACCGAAGCGACGATAATTACATCGCGACGTTCAAACAGCGCGCGCGTAGCGCTCAAACGGAGGCGGTCAATCTCGTCGTTAATCGTCGCTTCTTTTTCGATGTAAGTGTCCGAAGCTGGAACGTAAGCCTCCGGCTGGTAATAATCGTAGTAAGAAACGAAATATTCGACCGCGTTTTCAGGGAAAAAGTTTTTAAATTCCTGATAAAGCTGCGCGGCGAGAGTTTTATTGTGAGCCAGAACCAGAGTCGGGCGCTGCACGCGGTCAATCACATTCGCAATCGAAAACGTTTTTCCGCTGCCCGTGATTCCCAGTAAAACCTGATCTTTTGTGCCGTCATTCAAGGCGTTGACGATCTGTTCGATTGCCTGCGGCTGATCGCCTTTCGGCTGATTTTCAGAAATGAGACGAAATTGCATTCTTTGATTTTATGCTAAAAAATGCAAACAAAAAAGTGAAGCGCCTACTTCATAAAAGTTTTCGTTAAGATTTTATCTTATACTTAAAATTGTTTCAGATTTGCCTTTATCTCCTTTTTGAAAATCTAAATTTAAGACACTGCATCAAGGGAAATTTCAAATTGCCGCCGGAGCGTCATTAAAAATCGGTAAAGCAAATTAACGGTCGGTTGTTTCTGATGTCGGGGCAATCGAGACTTCTCATTTTCTCGCAAGCCGCTTTGATTCGATTGAAAATCTGTTTTCTGGTCAGTTTCCTGCTCGGCTGCGTCCTCTCCAACTGTCGCAGAATCGCTTTTTGTTTCGCGCAGGTAGAAGTCGCGGGCGCGCAGAGCGTCATTGGTTCTGCAATCGGGGTTGCCGGAGTAATTTGCGGCAAGAATAGCATCGGCATCGAAGCAAGAATTATCATTGCAAAAGTAATACCGAAATTTTTAGATTTTTTCATAATCGTCTCCTTTTGTTTCGTAGAAAATCACTGGCAACCGTCGGCGATTTCGGCGGTTAGTTGATTTTGCGCCGAAGCGCCTTTTTTGGCGCTGACAATCCAGACTGCGGTTTCCGTCGTCGAAGTCCCGATGGCGGACATCCTGATTCGCGCCGTCACGCGCCAGCCGGATTTGACGCGGACGGCTGAGATACTCTGCGTTTTTGTGATTCGACAGCCGCTCGCGCCTCGTCGCAAAACGGCTTTCACGCGAGCGATTGCCTGTGCTTCAGACAATTCCGCAGCCCGCGTTGCCGATAACGCCGCGCTCGCACCCAAAGTTAAAACGGCAATGTTTGTGCCGACAACCAAACGTAAAAACGATCTCTTGATTTTCATTTCTCTTCCTCAACCGAATTTCACGCAGCATTTATTACGCCCGGCGATATTTGTAAATGAATTTGACCGCGCCCCACATCATTTCTACTCTCACCTCCAACTCATTTGAATTCGGAATCGGTTTGAAGGTCACGGATTTTTGTCCCCTGCCGAGCGCGCCGTTTTCGCCGTAAGCTTCTGCTTTTCGTTCACCGCCGCTCGTGTCGGACTCAAGCCCGACGCCCGCAACGCCGATGAGCGAAGCGCAACGGTTATTTGGCTGCGATTGGCATTGAACGTTTAAAGAAACGGTAAATCCGTTTCCGTCAATTTGCTGCGGCGGTTTCGTCCATTGAAAATTATGCTTGTCGCCGTTATAAATGAATAAATTCGCCGAAGAAGATTGAGCGTTATAGCTCCATTTATTTCCGCCTGTCTGATTCGGTGTTTCAGGAATCGCCGTAACGGAAATCAAAGTCCATTGCCCGCCCCCGCCGCGAGGGGGCGTTCGCGTCGGAGTTGGCTTAGGCGTTACAATTTCATCATCGCCGTCATCAATAATCCCGCCGTCATCTTCGGTAACGTTTCCGCCGGACTTTTTAGTTATTCTGCCGCCGCCAACGCTCAAGCCGGTTCCATAAACGCTGTTGGCGTTGTAACCGCCGCAATTCTGACCGCCGTCGCCGGTGCATTTATAGTTGCAGTTATCCGCTGTTCCGTATTTGCCGTAACTGTTGCCGCAGAGACAGCTTTCGCCGTATTGCACGGCGGCATAAGCAAAACCTTTGGCGCGGCAGGTTTCTACGCAGCGCTGCGGAGTGTTGCTGCGACTGCGTTCAAGAAAGCCGTCCAAGTCGAACGCGCTGGTGTCTTTGTAACAACCGATGTAGCCGGTTTTTCCGCCTTTTCCACCTCCACCGCCGCCCTTCGTGCCGCCGCATAAACCGGTTTTGCCCGTTATCGCTTCGGCTTCTTCGCAGCACATCGGTCCGTCTTCAAATTGCCAGCCGAAGCCTGCCGATCCGCTTCCTTTAACAACCGACAATTCTCTGGTTTGGGTGTTCTGCCAAACCGAGTAATCCTTGCAGCAGTAGTCGGCAAATTTATTTGAAGCGCGAATCGCGTTCGCCGCCGCCGTTGCCGCCGCAAACGTACACGAATTGTCGGAAACCCTCGTGCAAGGCGTCGGAGTCTGTATTAAATCGGCGGTTTCCCAAAAACCTCCGCCGCCGCCTTCGGTCGGATTTCTCCGGGCTACCGAAATCCAATCGGTGCGCCCGCCGGCGCACGGCGAAGTTTTCACCCACACTTTCCAACCCCTGTCCTGCTGCGCGGACACTATTGTTTCGGGAGACAAAAAGCCCGTCAGTTTTATATTGTTGGACAAAAGCAAAGCTGCGAAGGCTGTAACGGCGACTCCAATTGTCAGAGAAAGAATCGTCCGACTGATAATCTTCTTTTTCATTGTTTTTTCGTTTCTTCCTTTTACTGAAACAGCGAGTTTTTGCAAACGCGCGGATAGCCGCCGACAGTCAAAGCGGCGTGGACATTACCGTCGGCAACAAGGCGGTCAAGCGCTATTTCATCAATTTGTAAAATCTGTGCAGCTTCGCCCGGCGTGAGCGTTTGAACCTCGCACATGCAAACGGGACAAGCCGCCCGGAAAATTGTCGGAGTAATCAACGTTTGACGGTAAACTTTGGTAATCGTTAATTTGAGCTTGCGCTTCATTAGATTTTCGGCTGTAAATTTTAAATCCGAACTCCGGCTTCTGAATCTCGCAATCCAAAAGCGATGTCTTGATGTTTACAGACTCTCTTTAGGGGCGGTAAAAGTAACGAAAGAAAAACGAAATTTTTCCGAAATTTCCGAAAAATAGGCTGGTAATGTAATTATTAATAAATCAAAGTTTCCCGGATTTATTCTGTTATCCGAATTTCTTTTGTGTCGAAATCTATTTTTAACGGCGATTTAACGCATTTGCAGTGTGCAGTTTACGTTTTGCAATTCGTCGAGCGTCGGGGTATCATTAGCTTCACTCCGAAACGGCTGAAAAGTAACGACGAAAACCGTTCTTTCCCGAAATTTTTTACAAAGCGGGCGGTGAACTGTGATTCATTCTCTGGCGGAAAAGCAAACTTACAGATTTCAAGATATAGAAGTTGACATCTCGCGCGGCTGTCTCCTGCGGGGCGACGAAGAGCGGCATCTGCGCCAAAAAGCGTTTCAGGTTCTGGTCTATCTGCTCGAACGGCGCGAGCGCCTTGTCACCAAAGAAGAATTGATAAACGCCGTCTGGAAAGACACCGCCGTTACCGATGATGTTCTGGTGCAGTGCATCAAAGAAATTCGCCGCGCGCTGGGCGATAATCCGCATCATCCGCAATACATCAAAACCGTTCCCAAAGCCGGTTATCGTTTTATCGGCTCGGTCGAAGAAACTTTTTCGGGCGTTCCCGCAATCGTTCAAACCGAAGAAATCACCCGCGTCGAGCTTGAATTTGAAGAAGATTCCGATTCGCCGTTGTTAATTACCGAAACGCCGAAATTAATTCCCGCGCCCGAAAGCGGATTCAAATTCAACCCGAAAATTATTTTTGCTTCGGCAGCCGTTTTGATTTTGCTCGCCGCGATCGGTTTTGCGCTTTATTTCAAACAAAATTATTCCGAATCGCAGGCTGCCGAAGTCCGCTTGCCGCAGACGCCCGGCAAAAAAGCAGTTGCCGTGATGTTTTTCGAGAACCAATCCGGCAACGCGGAACTCGACTGGCTGCGCGAAGGTCTCGCCGATATGCTGATCGCCGATTTGTCGCGGTCGGCAAAATTAACGATTTTAAGTCGCGGGCAGCTTCATTTGCTGTTAGCAAGAAGCCGGAGCGCGCCGAACGGCAAAATCGAATTTCATGAGGCAATGGAAATCGCCCGCAAAACGCAGGCTGAATCAATCGTGACGGGCAATTTTGCCAAGCTGGGCGAGAAAATCCGTCTCGACGTTCAACTTCACGACGCGAAAACAGGAAGCCTCGCGGCGTCTGAAAGCCTCGTTGTCGAACCTCCCGAACAGATTTTGAGCGAGATTGATTTGCTCTCGCTCAAGCTTTTGACGAGGTTGGACGCTTTGCCCGACGAACAACAAAATCGCGTTGCGCTCGCTCGAACGATGACCGACAATCTCGAAGCCTATCGTTATTACTCAATCGGAATCGAGAAAGCGCAGGCGATGCACAACAAAGAAGCGATTGCGCTGTTTGAAAAAGCCATCGGTCTTGATCCGCAATTTGCTCTCGCTCACGCCCGCATCGGTTATGCTTACGCCGTAAGTTGGGGACGCGCAGACGAGGGAAAGCCGCATCTCGAAAAAGCCTTTTGGCTGTCGGACAGATTGACCGAAAACGACCGTTTGAACATCTCCGCCTGGTATGCGATTGCGAATCTCGATTACCCGAATGCGATTCGGGAATATCGAGAAATTATCAATCAATATCCTTTTGAAACCGAAGCGTATTGGCGTCTTGGGCGGTTGCTCGCGGGCGAAGGGCGAATGGAAGAAGCCGTCAATGTGATGCGGCAGGGCTTGGCGATTGACGCCGAAGCCAAAGACATTTACAACACGCTCGGCGGTGTTTTATCCGAGATTGGCAGACACGAAGAAGCCGTTGCCGCTCGCGGGCGTTACGTTGCGCTCGCTCCCGAAGAACCGAACGCTTACGACAGCCTGGGATTGGCTTATCAATGGCAAGGCGATTACAAACGGGCGATTGAAAACTACAACCGCGCGCTCGAATTAGACCCGAAATTCGAGATTGCTCTGGTTCATCTGGCAAACACCCGCGCACAGATCGGGCAATATCGCGAAGCGATTAGTTTGTACGAAAAATACGTACAAATCGCGCCTTCGGTAAACGAACGCGCCAGAGGTTACGACAATCTCGCCTCAGTTTATCTGAAAAAAGACGACGTTGACCGAGCCGAAAAATACGCCGGCGAAGCCTTAAAAAATAGAAGGGAGTATGTTTGGAACTCGTTTGTCATAGCAAGGTTGCGCGGCGATGTGAAAAAGGCAAAAGATTTGGAAGAACAAATTTTTGTTCCCGCCCTTTTTAACGATCGCGGAGCGCGCACCAAACGAAGATTCGAGTTTTACAAACGCGGTTACATCGCCCTCAAAAACGGCAGATCGGATGAAGCTATTGCTTATTTTAAAGAAGCCGTCAGCCTTCCTCCGCCGATCTGGAATATTGATTCCTACGAAGATTGCCTCGCCAATGCTTACTTGGAACTCGGCAGATTTGACGAAGCCATTGCCGAATACGAGCGCGTTTTACAGCTCAATCCAAACTACCCGCTCGCCCGCTTCCATCTCGGACAAGCCTTTGAGCGAAAGGGTTTAGCCGACAAAGCCGCAGAAAATTACAAGCTCTTTCTCCAAAATTGGAATCAAGCTGACGAAGATATTCCCGAATTAAAAGCCACGCAAAATTTCATCAGGCAAAGTTGATTTTTCTACAAACAGAAAGTCATTTAAGCTCGCGCCCGAGTTTAAAATTTACTTCCGGGAGAGTTCCAGAGCAGATTTTATTAAAGTGAGATACAAAGAATTAACAGGGATGAAAGGGATAAAGGGGATATTTCTTGTTTTTATCAATCCCTTTCATCCTTTTTATCCCTGTTAATTCTCTCCTTCTGTTAAATTACGGTGCGTTGCAAAGTATTGCGACAACCTCACCCGTACCCCAATGACCGGGTGAAGGACCGTAGCCGGGGTTAGTCTTGACGATTACGATTCGGCGCACGTTCCCCGTAATGACGGATCCACTCTTCTGCACCGAGCTTGACACGATTATCGCCATATATTCCGGTATCGTCGGCGGTGGATTAGAGCTGTTTCCGGGCTGGCTCGTCCATTTGCTACCGCAGGGCGGCAGCGCATTGCCATTCTCGAAGCCTTTGAACGAATTCGGTGCTAAACCGCCGCTCATCGGGTTGTTCTGCGACCATTGCGAACCCCAGAAATTGACCGTAGCTCCCGCGGATTGGTTGACCAAATCACCGATGACGAACTGACCACCTGTCGGTAATCCGAACGGCGTGCAAACGTCGCCGACTCCATCGCCGTTGGTGTCTCGCTGATCAGGATTGGCTGCGAAGGGGCAGTTGTCTGCGGTATCCGCAACACCATCTCGGTCTGCATCGGGACAACCATTTGCGTTGACCGCTGTGTTAGCCGGAGTGCCCGGACACAAGTCCGCTCCGTCGGGTACGCCGTCATTGTCATCATCCAGGTCGCAGACATCGCCCTGCGCGTCACCGTCCGCATTTGCCTGGTCTGGATTGGCAGCTAATGGACAGTTGTCGTTGGTGTCTGGAATACCGTCGCCGTCGTCGTCAGCGTCAACACAGTTGGGTTTTCCATCATTATCGGTATCGGCAGATTTGCTGTTCGTATCGAGTGGATTAGAGCCGCAGGCTTGCTCATCCTCGTCCGATTGCCCGTCGTTGTCGTCATCGGGATCAACGCAGTCTGCCTGTGTATCACCGTCAGTATTAGCAAATCCCTCGTCCACACCATCGTTAAGATCGTTATCCGCGCCATCGCAAACTTCGGGCTTCGAGTTTGCATTAAGCGGGTCAGAGCCGACAGCCGCTTCATCCGTATCAGGCACGCCATCGTTGTCATCGTCGGCGTCAACACAGTCGGCTTGGCTGTCGCCGTCGGTATTGACAAAGCCTTCATCAACACCGTCATTAAGGTCATTGTCAACGCCGTCGCAGACTTCCGGTTTTGAAGCCGCATTGAGCGGATCGGAGCCTGCGGTTATTTCGTCTACGTCAGAAGCTCCGTCATTGTCATCATCCAAATCAACGCAATCAGCTTGACCATCGCCATCTGTGTCAGTAAAGCCTTCATCCGTTGAATTATCCAAATCGTTGTCTGTTCCGTCGCATATCTGGGGTTTCGAAGCAGGATTGAGCGGATTTGGTGACGAAAGCATCATTGCCGCCCTGGTGCAATTGAAGGGGATCTGCAGTCGGAAAGTTGGTCGAAGCCGTTGTTCCAACGACATAAACATTTCCACTACCATCAATTCTTACATCTGATCCGCCGTCTCCCCGTTGCCTCCAAGATAACTGCTGTAAAGAAGCTGAGCTGTTCCGGCAACAAACGGATTGAGTTTGGCTAGAAAGGCGTCACCTCCGCCATTTGCCGAGCTGTCAAAGGAATGAACGGTCGGAAAGTTGGTTGAAGAGGTGTTGCCCGTCAACCAACTGTTTCCGGCGGAGTCAATGTCAATGCCGCTTGCGCCGTCGTCGGCACTACCGCCGACGCACGTTGAATAAGCGAGAGATGCGACTCCCGACGCATTCGTGTTTATCTTCGCCGCGAATGCGTCGAAAGAGCCGCTGGAACCACAGGCGGAATACGCGCCGGGTGTTATTGGGAAATTAGAAGACCTTGAAGGTCCGGCTATATAAGCGTTGCCCGCGTTGTCCACAGTTATGTCGCTTGCTCCATACTCATCACTAAACCCGCCTAATGTAGTCGAATACAGAAAAGCCGTTCCGGTAGAGTTAAGCTTGGTCAAAAACGCGTCATAATAACTGTTCGCGCAGTTATCGTAGCCGTTGACGGTTGGAAAAGTGCAGGAGAAGCCGTCCGCGATCTGCCCCGTAATATAAGCATTACCTGCGCCGTCAACGGCTATTGCATGAGCCTGCTCATAATTAAGTCCTCCGACAAAAGTAGAATAAGCAATAGCTCCGGTACCATTCAGTTTGGTTACAAAGGCATCGCCTGCGTGCGGGAAAGGAGCGCAAAGCCCGCCGGGACCCGTCGTTGACTGGCATGTGCTGTCAGCAGCACCTGATGTTATCGGGAAATTAGGAGACCTGGTAAGTCCGGTAATATAAGCATTTGCCGAAGAGTCCAATGTAATGCCTAATCCATTTTCATCGTTGCTTCCGCCCAAATAAGTGGAATAGAGAGCGGTTGTTCCAGCCGCATTCAACTTAGTTACAAAAACATCTTCCCCGCCATTGTGAGAAGAATCGCTTACGACGCCTGCATGCGGAAAGTTGATGGATGTGGTGTAACTGGTCAGATACGTATTACCATCCGCATCTACGGCTACGTCCTGCACTGCGTCTGCTAAAGAACCTCCAAGGAATGTAGAGTAAACCAACACGGGATCTATAATGAGCGGGCGGGAGCGGTCATAATCCCCGATTTTAAAAGTGACCGTTGTTTTGTCTATCAGCAGGTAGCCGCCTTCGACATTGCGGCGTACGCCATCCGTTTCCTGATAGATTACAGGCTTGGATTGACGAATCTCGCCGCCGTTCGTCTGCAAAACAAGATCGCCGTGTGGGCTAATATTTAAAGCTTTGGCTCCTTGAAAACCGAGTTTAATGATTTTAGGATCAGCACCCGGAGCTACCACAAAGTCATATTCTATTTGCCGTTGATTACCATAAAAGATTGCATCCACGCCCGGATAAACGCTCTCATATTTAATTTTGGCGTAGGTTGGAACATTTGTGCGCCATTTTCGCGGATTGTTGCCGATCAAGTAGTTGTTCTTTCCCGGCAATTCATCTGCGCCCAAAACGCGCGGCGCTTGATTAGCCCCGACGAACTTCATTCGCAATGTGCTCTCAGATGTTTTGGGCTTTTCATTTGAGTCGCTTTTCAATTTTTCGCTATCACTCTTATGAAGAGTTAGCACTGCTTCTTTTGGAGTAAAATAAATGTTATAGCTGCTGTCACGGGTGAAAAACTTTACTTTGCGATCAGTCTGACCGTAATTGGCTTCAAAGCTCAGTGGGAGTTGAGCAAAAGATTTATTCGATTCGGTTTTATCCGTTTGAAGTACCGGATTTATTTTATTCTGTTCGATACTTGAAGCTTCAGCCGGTAATTGAATTTGCCGGATCAGCTCGAAAGCGGTAAATGTTGTTGAAATCACCAGGAATAGAAAAAGGAAGAAACGCAGGTTGAAATTCATATAGAAGCTCCTAATTTACTTTTTGCACACCGTTAACATCATTTTCAGCTCGCGTATATCAACCGTTTTCAAAGCACTTGCCGATACTCGCTAAAACTTTTTAATTTTGTTTTTGTTTGAATCTGTAGTTAAAAAACTGAACCAAAGGAAGAACCCTTTTAATTCAATGCGTGTGTTTATGGCTGGACATCTTCTATTAATCAATCGGCAAAAGTAACGAAATTTTGACGAAATTTTGACGAAATTTCACGAGACATGGCTTTTCATCATAATTGATGTTTCTTTCTATTCGTGAAAAGCAATTATTTTTCAGTCGCGAATTATCAGGACATTACCTGCTTCCGTAAACCGTTTGCGCAAATTTGATTTTAAGCTAAAATCTCGAAGTTTTATTTTTGAGGAAATTGGAATGAATTCTATTAAATTATCTTTAGTTTTTTCGGCTGCAATTTTGTTCGCCGCTTGTTCCGCCGCAAACGTATCGCAAAATACGACAAGCGCGCCGACAAATCAGGCGGCAAACAATCAAACCGCCGCGCCTGTTTCGACTCCCGCCGACGAACTAGCCGCAACGCGCGAGCTTTATTTAAAACGCTGCATCAATTGTCACAAAGAAACCGGCGAAGGCGGCGTTAAAGAAATTGAAGGCGAGAAAATCAAAGTCCCGAATTTTAAAGACCCGCGCGTTGCCGCCGAACCTGACTCGGAATACATCGAACACATAGAAAAAGGCGGCGACGGAATGCCCGCTTTCAAAGGCAAAATAACCGACGATGAGATCAAGAATTTAGTCCGGTTTATTCGGCGCGATTTTCAAAGCAAATAGCTCTTAAACGGGATAAAGGATTGTGATAGAGGCGCGGTTGCGCGCTTCTTCGAGAAAGCGGTTGATTTCGGTTTCGATTCTGGTTTCGGTGATTTGTTGATTGATTGTGTTGCGAACCGCATCGAGCTGCGGCGGGACGACGCCGGGATTTCGGCGGCGAAAATCAGGCACGTAAGTTTCGCGGTAATATTGTTCTTCGTCGGCGGGCGTGACGACGATAAACGAGCGAAAGCGAAAATCGAGATATTTTTCAACCGCCAAACGCTGTTCGATGATTCGGCGAAAATTCGGATCTTCGATTGATTTAAAACCGACGCGCCTGAGTCGCGCTTCAAAAACCGACGCCGCCGGAAATTGCTTGACAAACCGCTGAATTTCCGCCGTCACCTCAGCTTCGCTCGGCGTTACGGTCGGCAAGCGTTCGGCTTCGAGCGCGATCAATCGCTGCTCTGTCAGAGTTTGCAGCGCGGCTTCCAAATCTTCTTTGCGCGGCTCGTTGATCGGCGTGTCCGGCTGCAAAGCAAGCTGCCAGAGCAAATCCGAATAAGTTATCAATTCGCTTTTCACGCCGTCGCCGACCGTCGCCACGGTTTTATCAACCACCGTTTGCGCCCGCGCCGGAATAACCGCCGCTGCAAAAACGGCAAACAGAAAAATTAATTTGAACAGATTTTTCTCTCGTTTCATCCTCGAAACTCCGTAAACTCAATTTTGACTTTCTTTTCACCTGCGCGTCAAACAAAAAATTGTTTTCTCAAATCGAAACAAGATGCTACAATTCTTTTGTCAACCTGACCGAGTTACAGATTCGGTCGCCGCAATCGAGCTTCTCTCAAAATGAATTCAGAAATCATTACCACCAATCCGGCGGCAAAAGCCGTTATTTCAGGCACAGCGCCGCGTGCCGCCCGACTAGCAACGGCTAAGGGAAATCTGCCGCTCCCGCTCGTTGATTTTCTCGAAGTCTTAGCTTTTCTTTCTACCGATCAGGACGCTGAAATCGCCGAATCCGCGCGCGAGACTTTTCGTTCGCAGCCGACCGGAAATTTATTGAGCGTTGTTTCAACCGAAGGAATCGCCGAGAATGTTTTGTCGCTGATCGCGGAAACCGATTCGTTCGACCGTAAAATCTACGAATCGGTCGTTTCAAATCTCAAAACGCCGGACGAATCAATTTTAAAGCTCGCCCGAAAAACGAGCGATCCGGGTCTGCTCGAATTGGTTACGGTCAACCAGCAGCGTTTAATTCGCACGCCGGAAATTCTCGACGCCGTTTTCTCAAATCCGGCTGCCACGACAGATGCCGTTCGGCGCGTGCAGGAAACGCGGAAAGAGTTTTTTGAAAAACAGCGCGGCGCTAAACAAATCGCCGCCGAATTGCGCGCCAAAGGCAACGATGCCGCCGCCGAATTTATCGAGCAAGCCGAATTTGCCGCCGGTTTAAACGAATCCGAAACCGAGCCGGACATCGGCGGTTTTACTTTTGAAGATATGCTCGCCATTGCCGAGCATATCGAAGTGCCTGATTCGGAGGTCGAAGATTCGTGGCTCGCTTTCGAGCTGATCGAAGAGCTTTACGAGGAAACCGAAGAACACCGCCGCGCGCTCGCGGAAAAAATCATCAGTCAAACGCTGCTCGAAGGCGACGCCGCGCCCGAGCGAGTCGCGCTGATTCGGCGCATCTTGATGATGCCGATCAAAGACCGCGTGAAATTGGCGATGAAAGGCGACCGCGAAGCTCGCGTCGTTCTGATCCGAGACCCGAACCGGATCGTCGCTCAAGCCGTGTTATCGAATCCAAGAATTACCGAGAATGAGGTCGAAAAAATCGCCGCAATGCGAACCGTTCCGGGCGAAGTTCTGCGGCAAATCGAAGGCAATCGCACCTGGTCTCGAAATTACGTGATTATTCACCACCTCGTCCGTAATCCACGCACGCCGCTGCCGACCGTTTTACATCTCCTGCCGCGCATTTTAGCCAAAGATTTGCAGGGAATCAGCAACAATCGCAACGTCTCCGAAGCTGTCCGCAAACAGGCTTTCCGCTTGCTTTCCGTACGGCGTTAAAAGCCTGAATTACAAAAAATCCTTGACCTTGCCCGTTTTAAGAAAAGTTCCGATTAAATCCGTCACGGTGTGACTCGCCGCACCGAGCCAGAGACCGAGAAATATCGCTGCGAGCGCATAATCGCCCACATTCAACCGCGTCCAAACGCCAGCCGTTTCCCACAGCTCTCGAATTTGATCGAGCGACGGCGGTGCGGCATTTCTGAGCATTGCGGCAAAGAAAAAAAAGATCGCGCCGAACAAAGTAATCGCGCCGCAAAAATAAACGACTCGAAACAGCGTTCCGAAAACAAGCCCGTGCGACCAGCGCGAGCGATGCGCGAAAACGACTTTGTAAGGAAACCAGAGAAATCGAAAAATTCCCCAGCGCGTATATTGAACCGATTGTGTGTCCAAATCGGGACCGAACATCAAACCGCCGAAAAGAAATGCCCCGGCAGCAAAAGCCGCAAGCGAAGCATTGTCAGTCGAGCGCCAAACGAGCAGAAACATCGGCGGGGCGAGCAGAAATGTGATTACGTCGTGTGTTTTTCCCGAAGGCATAAAAACGCTCAATAATAAAAGGGTTGATTAATAAATGCTAAATAAAGGGAATCAAAGAAAAAGAGGGCGGCGATTCATAAGCCGCTCCTCGTTCCTGCTCGTCTCTATTTAAATTTAAGGCACATAAGCCGATTCGGCGGGAATGTCGCCCGCCGAGCCGAAACGAAACGACTCAAACCCTTGCGAAGACTGCCACAGATACCATATCCCATCAGAAGGGCGAAAAACAGCGAGATCGAAATAATTATCGCCGTCGTAATCCGCCGGAACTGGAATGTCGCCCGGAGCACCCCAATTTTTGGCGAAGAATTGCGCCGTTTGGGCGTTCCAGCCATACCAGAACCCCGTTGAGGGACGAAAAACGGCAATTTCCATTTTTCCGTCACCATCGAAATCTCCCGGAGTCGGTTTATCGGAAGAAACACCCCATTTATGCGCGTAAAAACCTTGTTGCGTCCGGTTCAAGTACCATGTGCCGGTGGTGGGGCGAAAAACAACTTGCTCGGCTTTGCGGTCGCCGTCGTAATCGCCCGGAAGAGGAACGTCGCCCGGAACGCCCCAATTGACGGCGTTGAAACCGGTGCTTGAGTTATACATATACCAAATTCCATTTGAAGGACGAAAAACTGCGAAATCGTCCGTTCCGTCGCCGTCGTAATCCGCTGGTGCCGGAATGTCGCCCGGAGCGCCCCATTGAAACGGAACAAACGTATTGGTAGAACTGTTAATGCGATACCAGTAACCGGTCGAAGGGCGATAAACGGCAATATCGGTTTTGCCGTCACCATCGAAATCGGCGGGCGTTATGCGGTCGGTAGATACGCCGAATTGCTCCGAAACAAATGTCTGATTTGTTCTAATCAAACGATACCAAAATCCGTTAGAAGGGCGAAAAATGGTGACATCAGCTTTTCCGTCGCCGTCGAAGTCGAACCGGCGTCGCGTCGCAGTTGTTGAACCGATCCTGAAATTTGTATTGGAGATATCGAAATAAATATTGCCGACGGCTTCCACCTTAATGCGGGCGGTCGTGGTTTG
>DASWLV010000186.1:0-4744 GCA_036400075.1 Pyrinomonadaceae bacterium | reverse complement strand
GCAACGAACGACGGCTGGAAACGATTTGCCGTAAATAACAACGGAAACGATAAAAAAAAGATAGATGTCGGCGCAAATTATTTTGAAGTCTGCCGCACGGACGGCGGCGAGCTTGCCCGCCACGTTGACGAAGGCATTCGCGCGGTTTTAACCAAACAAAAAGATTATTTCACGCTCGAATATCCGTGCCATAGCCCGGCGGGCGACGAACGCTGGTTTTTGCTCCACGTGACGCCGCTCTCCGGCACAAACGGCGCGGTCGTTTCGCATTTGAACGTCACGAAACGAAGAAAAGCCGAACAGGAACGGCAAAACGCGCTCGAAGAATTAAAAAGGGCGGCGGAGGAAAACGAAATCGTCAATCGAATGAAAGACGAGTTTCTGTCGGTGATCTCGCACGAATTACGCACGCCGCTGACTTCGATGCTCGGCTGGACGCGGCTGATTCGTTCGGGCAAGCTCGACGATAAATCAATCGCGCAGGGGCTTGAAACAATCGAGCGCAACACGCTCGTTCAATCGCGTCTGATTGAGGATTTGCTCGACGTTTCGCGCATTATCAACGGCAAAATCAAGCTCGAAGCGTTTCCGGTCAAGATTCGCTCGCTCGTCGAAACGGCGGTTGAATCAATCAAGCCGACGGCTTCGATCAAACAAATCGCGGTCGAGTTTCGTTCGGAGATTGACGACGCCACAGTTTATGCGGACCCGCGCCGAATCCAGCAGGTTTTGTGGAATTTGCTCTCGAATGCCATCAAATTTACGCCCCGCAACGGTTTCGTGCTGGTTAATTTAAGCGCGACTGATGATGCGATCAAAATTTCCGTGACCGACAACGGAATCGGCATTGCGTCGGAATTTTTGCCGCATCTTTTTAAGCATTTCCGCCAGCAGGACGCTTCGATCACGCGCAAACACGGCGGACTCGGCTTGGGGTTGTCAATTGTGCGGCATTTAATCGAGCTGCACGGCGGACAGGTTAAAGCCGAAAGCGCGGGCGAGGGCGAAGGCTCGGCTTTTACGTTCAGCTTGCCGCTGATGAACGCCCGCGTCGAATCGCTCGAAAACATCAACAACGTCGTCGCTTCCGAGAGCTTCGACGCGCCGAATAAAACCGCCGCGCCGCGAAAGCTCGTCGGCGTCAATCTGCTGCTCGTCGAAGACGACGCGGACAGTCTTGAACTGCTGGCGTTTTTGTTTGAATCAACCGGCGCAACGGTCAGAACCGCAAATCTGGCGGGAGTTGCGTTCGATAAATTTCAGGAAAATCCGCCGGATTTATTGATTTCCGATATTGGAATGCCGGACGAAGACGGTTACAGCCTGATTCAAAAAATCCGTCGGCTGCCGCCCGAAAAAGGCGGAAACGTTCCCGCAATCGCGCTGACGGCTTACGCCAAAAACGAAGACCGTTTAAAAGCTATCTCAAGCGGTTTTCAGCGGCACATCAAAAAACCGATTGAGCCGGTGGATTTAATCGAGCAGGTTGCCCAGATGCTCGAACAGCAAAAAAACATTTAAAGGGCGAAAAATCAATTCGCCCTTTTCGTATCAATTTGTACGAAACAAAGCCGTCGCTTGTACTGAATTCGCTCGTCAAGCTGTTTCCAAAGAGACTAAAACTGCATATTAAAAAATAATATCTTGCCAAAGCGCCGATGTTTATTGCATTCCGGCGCTTTGGCATATTCTTTGCCCATAAGTCGGCGAACGTAAATTTTAATAAAAGGAGATTAAAAATTATGGCGGACGGGGATGGCGGAAGCGGAGCAGGCAGCGCAATGTGGGCGGTCGTGACGCTTTTGATTGTTTTGATAGTTGTCGGAGCATTATATTTTGGCGGCGCATTCGGTAATCGAAGCGCGGGACCGACCAAGGTTGACGTTAAAATTGACGCTCCCGCACCGAGCCGTTAGCTTGATTTTTGATTGATTTTAAGGGAGGTGGACATCCATGACGCGAACAACACAGGAGGCACAAGCGCAGGAAACGCGCGGGGTGTTGGCGGTCGTTGTGATGTTATTACTGGCAGGTGTCTTCACAATTTTATTCGCCGCCGGACATTTGAGCGATAAAACGCAAAATCCGGCGGAGGTTGAAACACATTCGACAGTAGTTAGCAAAAACAAATAAAGCGACTGGTAATCAGGCGGCAGAAAATTGAAAATTGGCGAACGCGGTTTTGCTTCACAAAGTTTTCAATCTTCTGCCGCTTTTTCATTTTTAAAGCTATGAAATTAAAAAAAGTTTCCCAACAAACAATCGTTATCACGGGCGCGACGAGCGGAATCGGTTTGACGACGGCGCGAATGGCGGCGAGAAAGGGCGCGCGGCTCGTTTTAATTGCCCGAAATGAAGATGCCTTGCGCCAATTGGCGGACGAGTTACATTCCAAAAACACCGAAGCCATTTATTTCGCCGCCGACGTTGCGGATGAAAACGCTTTACAAAATGCGGCGGATGCGGCAATCGCAAAATTCGGCGGTTTCGATACGTGGGTAAACAACGCGGGAGTCTCGATTTACGGCGAAATTCTGGAAACGCAGCTTGAAGATATGCGCCGCCTTTTCGACACAAACTTCTGGGGCGTAGTCAACGGTTCACGTGTTGCAGCGGAACATTTAAAAAATCGCGGCGGCGCTTTAATCAATGTCGGGAGCGTGCTTTCAGACCGCGCGATTTCGATTCAAGGCGTTTATTCCGCATCAAAACACGCGGTCAAAGGTTTTACAGACGCTTTGCGGATGGAGCTTGAATCGGAAAATTATCCGATCTCCGTCACGTTAATCAAACCGAGCGCAATCAACACGCCTTACACCGAACACGCGCGCAATCTGATGTCGAGAGAACCGAATGTTCCGCCGCCGGTTTACGCGCCCGAATTGGTCGCCGAAGCGATTCTGTTCTGCGCGCAAAATGTGGTCAGGGATTTTACGGTCGGCGAAGGCGGAAAAATGATTTCGCTGATGGGCAACCTTGCGCCGCGTTTGACCGACAAAGCGATGGAATGGTCGGCTGCCACAACACAGCAAAAGGCTTCTCCCGATCTGGGCAATCGTCCTGACAGTCTTTACGAAACTCATTCCGATTTACGCGAGCGAGGCAATTACGACGGAATCGTTTTTGAGGAAAGTCTGTATCAGCGAGCGAAACTGAATCCGCTCCTGACGAGCGCAATTTTAATCGGCGGCGCGGCTGCATTACTGGCTGTAGTCGCCGGTAAGTCGAATCGGGAGAGAAATGGAGATGAAGTCAATCACAGGAATCTTCAAAATGAACAGCCCCGCTCGCTCGAAGTCGGACACAGCTAATTCGTTTTTTAAAAGAGAATTTCAAACGGGACGAGATTTGTTTTTCGTCCCGTTTTTTATTATTAAAGTTTGGAGGTCAACGTTTGATGAAAAATAATTTAAAACTGTTCATTGCCCTGAGCCTGATTTTCTGTTTCTCCCTGACAGCTTTTGCCCAGAAAAAAGACGACAAAGAAATTAGAGACGCCGGAAAACGCGCCGACCAAGCCGCGCGTGTTTTCCGCAATATTATGGACAAGCCGGATAAATCAATCCCGCGCGAGCTGCTCGAACGCGCCGAAGCAGTTGCGGTTTTTCCCGGCGTTTTAGGCGCGGCTTTTATCGTCGGCGGAAGCGGCGGCGAAGGCTTGATTTCGCGCCGCACGGCGACGGGGTGGAGCGCGCCCGCGTTTTTTAAAATCGGCGGAGGCAGCATCGGTTTCCAAATCGGGGCGGAAAAAACCGACGTTATTTTGCTGATTATGAACGACGGCGGTTTGAAAGGTCTGCTCGAAGACAAATTTGAGTTCGGCGGCGAAGCGGGCGTAGCCGCCGGTCCGATTGGCAGAAAAGCCTCTGCGACTACGAACGCGACGCTCGACGCAGGAATTCTGTCATATTCGCGCACCAAAGGAGCATTTGTCGGCGCGGCTCTGAAAGGCGGCGTTCTTTCGCCGGACAACAACAAAAACCGCGCGCTTTACGGCAAAACATCGAAAGAAATTCTGCTCGCCGAATCGCCGGTTCCGACGCCGGACGCGGTAGCGGATTTTCCTCAGACTTTGAATCGCTTTTCAAACCGACGCGCAAACAACGGAACAAACAGTGAAACTCAGCGCGTGCGAACCGTCGGAACTTCGACTGAAGCGGCAAATCCGCAAACTGAAAGCGATGTTTATTACGTCGTCCGTACGCCGCGCCGCTCAAATGCTTCCGAAGAAACCGATGCAGTGCGCGCGCGCGACCGTCTCGCCAGAGAAATCCGCGCCGAGTTGCTGATGCTTTCGTCTTACGGCGTTTTCGACAGCCTTGAGTTTCAGATTTCGCCGGACAATTCGGTCGTGCTGCGCGGCGTTTCTACAAGCGATAAATTAAAATCGGACGCCGAACAAGCCGTCAAGCAAATCGAAACCGTCGCTGCAGTTCGCAATGACATCGAAGTTTTGCAGCCGTTACTCGATGATCAGCGCCTGCGTCAAGAGCTTTTCCGCGCAGTCTATTCCGGCGATCTTGCACGCTATTCAAACGGCTCGCTCAACCCGATTCACATCGTCGTTAGAAACGGAAGCGTCACTTTAAAAGGCGTAGTTGATTCGGAAGCGGATAAAAATTTGGCGGCAGTTCAAGCTAATTCCGTCAATGGAATTACGGGTGTTAAAAACGAGCTTTTGGTCGAAAACTAAAACAAGCCTTTTAACTGCGACGGAAGCGGAAAAAAACAAAAGTACGAGATG
>DASWLV010000185.1:0-15397 GCA_036400075.1 Pyrinomonadaceae bacterium | reverse complement strand
GTCGTGTCGCCGAAATCTACGATGGTTTCGATCAGTTCGCGTTCGCGTTCTTCGATTATTCCTTCGGCTTCTCCGGCTTCGATCAGCGTTTGCAGAGAATCGTTTTCATTTTCGTCATTCTCGGCTTCTTCTTCCGGCGTTTGCGGAGCGACGGTGATTTCGATTGGTGATTTCTCGCGTCCTAAATTTCCCAAAGGGTCTGCCAGAGCGCCGAAAATGCGGTAAAACGGGCGCACGACGGGCAGCAAAGCAAGCGCGAATCTTTCGGGATTTTTTCCGGTGATAAATCGCGGGACGAATTGCCGGAAAAGAACCGACAAAACGAGCGAAACGAGAAGCGCAGCAAGAAAAACCTCGGCGCGCCGATCATCACTAGGGAAAAAGCGAAACGCGATAAGAGTTGTTAAAACCGTGAAAATAATAAGCAAAACCTGTATCGCTGCCGACAGCGCGAAACGAAAACGCGGACGGTTCTCCAGAATCTCGCGCAGGAATTCGGTGTTGACGCGCTCGTTTTCTTCGGATTCGCTCGTCAATCGGCGCAAGCTCAAATCGCTGAGCTGGGCGAAAGCCATATCAACCGTCGCCAAAAATGCCAGCAAAAACAGCAGCAAAACCGCGACGGCTATCTCAATCTCCATACTTTAACGAATTGTAAATGGTAAATGGTAAATGGTAAATCTTTAATCCGCCGAGAGCAGCCGGGCGGCGTCTTTTTCTATCAACCAGAACAAATTTCCGTCGCGCGGGTTTACATTTTGCGCCGGAAATTTCTGCGGCTCAAATTCGCCTTCCAAAACCGTTTTTAGCATTTCGGCTTTTTCCGCGCCGCCGACTAGAAAAATGATGTTTACAGCGTTGTTGATAAGAGGAAACGTGAATGTTAATCGAAATGAATCAAGTTTTTTCACCCAATTAGCGACGGCAAGTTTTTGCGTTTCAATCAAAGCCGAAGTTTCGGGAAACAGCGAAGCCGTATGTCCGTCCGCGCCCATTCCGAGCAAAATCAAATCGAAACGCGGCAATTCGGTTTTGAAAAAATCGGTTAAAGTTTTTTCGTAATCTAATGCGATTTCTTCTGCGTTTTGCCATTCAGCGCGCCACCGATAAACATTTTCCGCCGGAATTTTTAAAGGTTCAAACAAATTTTCGCGCGTCATTCGGTAATTGCTTTCCGCAGAATTTGGTTCAATGTGCCGTTCGTCGCCGAAAAAGAAAAACGTTTTTGTCCAATCAATCCGCAAACGAAACTCTTCGCTCGATAAAATTTGAAACAACAATTTCGGCGTTGAACCGCCCGATAGAGCGACCGTAAAATGATTGTTCCGCTCGATTGTTTCGTTGCCGATTCGGACAAACATTTCAGCCGCCGCGCGGCTCAAAGCCTGCAAATTCTCTGAAATAAAAATATTATGCGGCATTTTCCGAACTCTTTGTCAGCAAAGCATTTAATTATTCAAAAACGCTCGAAATTAATTTACTTTACGAAACGAGCTATGCTAACATCCTGCGCCTAAACTAGCTATCCGCCCTCAGGAGAAAATTTATGAAAATGCCCCGCTCGATTTTGCTTATCGTTTTGTTTTTGCTGTTTTGCGCGGCGCTTCCGGCGCAGGAAACCCCATCGCCGACCGAATCAAAAACCGAAAAAGAGAAAGCTCAAAAAGAGCTTGAAAAGCAGGTTCTGAAAATGCTCGACCAGGCGGTCGGCGATGCCGGAACGCTCAAATTAGCCACGAACCGGGCAATTGTTTATGCAATAGCGGGCGATTTGTATTGGAAGTTTGACGAAAAGCGAGCCAGAGAGCTTTTTCGCAACTCGGCAAATGACGTGATTGCCGGCAATCTCGAAGCGGAAAAAGAAAAGAAAGATTCGGACGATCCGTTTATGCAGCTTTATGATTTCAGCGACATTCGCAACGAAGTTTTGCCGCTGATTGCCAAACACGACGCGGATTTGGCTCTGGAATTACTCGTTCAAACCCGTTCGGCAAAGCTCGCCGAAGAATTGGCGAAAGCCGCGCAGCCGAACTCCAAACAGGAAGGCGGAATGATGGATTTTAATCCGAGCCGGATTCGCGTCCAGCAGGAAATCTCTCTCGAACAACGATTTGCCGTGCTCGCCGCCGAACAAAACCCGGACAAAGCCATCAAGCTCATCAAAGACAGTCTGACAAAAGGCATTTCGTGGAATGTTCTGACTCTGCTGCAAAATCTCCATCAAAAAGACGAGAAAAAAGCCGCCGGTTTAGCCGACGAAGTCGTCAGAAAAATCACGGAAATTGATCTGGCGAAAAAAAGTGAGGATTTGGGCGCGGCAATTCGTTTTTTGCAATACGCTACAAATCCGAACACGCAGACAAAAGCGAATCAAAAGCAATTCAAGTTTTCCGAAACGCAAGCCAGAGACATCGCTAATAAGCTCGCCGCGACGTTTTTGCAGCCGTCTAATTCGCTCGAAATAACGATGGCGATGACGCAAACGATGTCGAGCCTGGAAAAGCTCGTGCCGGAAAAAGCGCCGCTGCTGAAACAAAGACAGACGGAAGCGATGAAAAATCTGCCGCCCGAAATCAAGCGGATGCAGGATAGACAAAAACTCTGGAATCCGAACTCGACGCCCGAAGAAATTCTCGCCGATCTGCCCAAGCTCAATGAAGCCGATAAAGTTTTTGCTTATAATTCTCTAACCAACAAAATCGCGCAGGTTGAAGACGAAGAACGCGCGAAAAAATTAATCGAACAAATTCCCGACGAAAAAGCGCGCGAGAAAGCCGCCGAGCAGTATCAATCGGCGAAAATCAGCCGGACGGCGAAAGACGGTAATCTGGACGAAGCCAAAAAGTTGATCGGCAGCTTGAACAAAAAGAAAACGCAGATTCAAAAACTGGTCGCGCTGGCAACCGATTTTCACAAAAAAGGTGGAGAAAAAGACCGCGAAACCGCCGCAAATCTGATGAGAGACGCCAAAAGGCTGGCGAACGAATATCCTGAAGACGAAGACGAGTTAAACGATTTGATGGAAATCGTCAAAGGCTACGCCATCGTCAATCCAGTCGAAGCGTTCCGCATTTTTGAGCCGATAGTTGACCAAATCAACGATTATGTTCAGGCGACGGCGATTTTGAGCAAATACAACAAACGCAATCGAACATTTAAAAAAGGCGAATTGCTGTTGAAAGTTAGCGGCTATTCGTGGGACGGTTTGCTGCTGTTTCGCTACATCAGCCAAATTCAACTTCTCGGCAAAGCCGATCTTAATCGAACCAGCTCGCTCGCCGACAAATTCGCGCGAAGCGACGCGCGCACCATCGTCAAGCTTTTCGTCGCGCAAGGCTTTTTGCAGGATGAGAAAAAAGCCGAAACGAACGAATCCGGCGAAATGATGTTTTATTTTTAAACGTACGTGAACCCGAAAATAAGAAAAATTGAACCGCCGAGACACAGAGACGCCGAGATAAGAAAAAAGAAGTAAAAAGAATTATTTTCTCCTTTTTCTTCTCGGCGTCTCAGCGTCTCGGCGGTGAAATAATCCTGAGATTAATCTCAGTTTAATCCACTGTATTTTTCCATTTTCGCCCGTCTCGTTCGAGCAGTTCGTCGGCTTCGCGCGGTCCCCAGGCTCCGGCTTCGTAATTCGGAAACGAGCGCGCCGGAATCGCGTGCCAAACGTCGAGAACGGGCGAAACGATTCCCCAGCTTGCTTCGACCATATCGGCGCGCTGAAAAAGCGTTGCGTCGCCGATCATACAATCGTACAAAAGCCGCTCGTAGCCCGTCGAAATATGCTCCCCGAAATGGTCGAGATAATTAAAATCCATATCAACCGCGCCCATATTGACAATCGGACCCGGAATTTTCGCGCCGAAATGCAGAGTGATTCCTTCGTCCGGCTGAATATGGACGACGATTCTATTTGTCGTCAGACGTTCAATCGGCGTGTTGCGAAACAGGACGAACGGTGCGCGTTTAAATTGAATGACAATTTCCGAATGCCGCGCCGGAAGCCGTTTTCCCGTGCGAACGTAAAACGGAACGTCAGCCCAACGCCAATTGTCAATCGTCAGTTTCAGCGCCGCGAAAGTTTCGGTGTTTGAATCGGGCGGAACCTGCGCTTCACTGCGGTATGCGGGAACAGTTTTGTCGTCAATCTTCCCCGCGCCGTATTGCCCGCGCACGGTTTTGCTCAAAACGTCTTCGGGCGTGAACGGCTGAATCGCGTGCAAAACTTTTGTCTGCTCGTCGCGCACTTCGTCGGCTTCAAACGAAACCGGCGGCTCCATCGCGGTCAGCGTGACAAGCTGGAAAATATGATTCGGAATCATATCGCGCAGCGCCCCGGCGGTGTCGTAATAACCGCCGCGCGTTTCGACGCCGAGTTTTTCGGCAACCGTGATTTGCACCGAATCAACAAAATTGCGATTCCAAATCGGCTCGAAAATGCTGTTGCCGAAACGGAAAACCAAGATGTTTTGCACTGTTTCTTTGCCGAGATAATGGTCAATGCGATAAATCTGCCGCTCTTTTAAGATTTTTAAAAGGTCGCGGTTTAAGTTTAGGGCTGATTCCAGATCGCGTCCGAATGGTTTTTCAAAAACAAACCGTCGCCAATTACCGTTTTCCTCTTTGCCCAAGCCGTTTTTTGAAATTTTTTGCGCGACGTTAGCGAAAAGCTGCGGCGGCGTGGCGAGATAATAAAAAAAGTTTTCCGGGATATTCAGCGTTTGGCAAACTTCGGCGAGCAGCTCTTTTAAATCTTTAAAGAGCTTTTTGTCGTCGTCGAAATCGCCGCCGGTATAAAATGTGCGCTCGCAAAACCAATCGAGCAGCTTTTTGTCGCTGTCTTTGCCGACAAATTCCTGAAGATCGCCGTTAATTTTGCTGCGAAAATCTTCACTCGTCATTTCCTGCCGACCGACGCCGACGACCGCGAAATTTTCGGGCAAAAATCCCTGTTTCGCCAGATTGTAAAGCGCCGGAAACAGCTTGCGCTTCGTCAAATCGCCGGTCGCGCCGAAAATCACCATCACGCACGGCTCGGCTCGCTTTTGTGTTTGCTTTTCCGTTTCGGTCATTCCGCAGATTATAAACCACAGAGACACAGAGACACAGAGAAAATTAAAATAAAATCTCTGTGTCTCTGTGTCTCTGTGGTGAAATTAAATTCCTAATTCGTCACGAAGTTTTAATTCCAAACGGTTCATTTCGCCTTTGTCCGCTTCGTGGTCATAGCCAGAGATATGCAAAATTCCGTGCAAAATTAGCTGTTTGATTTCGAGTTCGAGAGAAAGATTGTTTTCTTCAGCTTGACGCGCGGCTTGTTCGAGCGAAATCACGATGTCTCCCAGATTGTTTTCTGATTCTTCAAATTCGTCCGGTTCATTAGGAAACGAAAGGACATCGGTCGTCGAGTTTTTGCCGCGAAACATTCGATTCAGTTCAAGCATTTTTCTGTCCGAAACAAAAGCCACGGTACAGCTTTTACCGCGCGCTTCTTTAACGGCGTCAACAGCTTTTTCGGCAAATTCCTGAAAGTTTTCCGGGTTGATCTTAACTTTGCGCTGGCGATTGATAATTTCTGTCATCGTTTTCTGATGCCGGATTATACGGGCATTCGGGCGGAAACAAAAATTAACTCGTTGCCGTTTCAAAAATTAACTCGTTGCCGTTTCACGCTTTTCGCCAATATTTTGCCGGAAAACGACAAAGCTTTTTTGCCCGGTAAAAAAAAACAAGAAATTTTTGGGCTGTTTCGATTCTTTTTTCCGCCTTATTGATTGAAAGCGAAATTTGGATTTGGGAGATGAAGATTATGAAGTTTTGTCAGAATTGCAAACAACAAAATGGTACGGAAGCTCAGTTTTGCCGATTTTGCGCCGCGCCGCTCGCGCAGGGAGCGCAAAATCAAGCCAATTTTCAGCAGCAGCAATGGAATCAGGGATTTCAAGGCAATCAACCGCAAGGTTTTGCGCAGCCTTCCGCAGGATCGAGCGGTCGCGCAATCGCTTCATTAATGCTGACGATTTGCGGTTTGCTGCTCTGCTGCGCGCTGACGAGCGTTCCGGGCGCGATTTTAGGCTGGATGGAAGTAAGCGCAATCAAACAAGGACGTTCATCGCCGAAAGGAATGGCGATGGCGCAAACCGGGATGTGGGGCGGCATTGTGATGACGGTTCTCAACTTTCTGTTCTACGGGATTTATTTACTGGCGCTGATGAGCAGCGGCGCGATGTATTACTAAACCGACAAATTTTCGGTTAATAGAAATCGGCACGGAGTTTTAATTATGAATAACGCCATCAACAATATGAGAGTTTGCCCGAACGGACATCAATCGAGAGATGCGGCAGCCAGATTTTGCATCACTTGCGGAACGCCGCTAACGGCAGCCGCCGCGCCGCAGCCGGTTTTAGCCGGAAATTTTGAAAGGCAGCCGGTTAATCAATACTCGCCGCAGAACGGCGCGAATTATCCGCCGCAGAACTTTAATCAAAATCCGCCGCCTGCAAATTTTTATCCGCCGCAGCCGAATTTTAATCAATATCCGGCGCAGCCCGTAAATCAGAATTTCCAGCCGCCAGTTTATTCGCAGCCGGTTTGCCGGATTTGCGGCGGCAACGGGCGCGGGCTTGCCGAAAAAATGTTGATTTGCCCGGAATGCCGCTGGCTGCGCCCGCTCGCGCCGGGTTATTCGATTGACTGCGCGGCATTTCAATGGGCGGAAGACGGCAAAGCGATGTCCGCGCTGCGCTCGATCACACCGCTAACTGCGGCGGCGCAAAGTATCTCGAACAAAGTCGGTCGTCGCTGGATCGAATCCGCTTTTAACGCGGTCGCTTTGAGCGAAAAGCAATTGCCGGATATTTATTTCCCGGCAGTCAGAGCCGCCCGCGTTTTGGGAATGACAAAAATGCCGGACGTTTACGTTTCGGGCGATTGTCTCTGGGATTGCCACACTTACGGGAGCGACGACAACGCTTTTATCATCATCGGCTCGGCTCTGGCGTCGAATTTTCGCGGGCTTGATTTGCTGTTTGTGCTGGCGCGCGAAATGGGACACGCCCGCGCCGGACACGCGCTCTGGAAAAGCGTGATTCGTTTTCTCGTCGGCGAGCAAAGCCACCGCAAAGGCGTTTTTTCTAACGGAATTCTCGGCGCTCTAAACCCGTCGGCTTTAATCGAAGGCGCAGTCGAAGTCCCGTTGCTTGCTTGGGCGCGCCAAGCCGAAATCACCGCCGACCGCGCCGGACTTTTAACCGTTGGAAGCGAAGAAGTAGCGCGCCGCGTTCTTTTAACCTGGTCTTTGAAATCAGCGTTTTTGTGCAAACGAATCAACATCGCCGCGTGGCTCGAACAACAGGCGACAGCCGACGATTCGATGGTGCGGCTTTCAGAGCTTGCCACATCTTCGACGCCGTACATCACGCGCCGACTTTCTTTAATGGCGCAGTTTGCCGCCAGCCCGGAACTTCAGCGTTGGAGAAACGTGATCAATCAATACGCGCCTCTGCCGCAAGCACAGCCGAAAACCGCCGCGCAAAACCAATTGCCGAAACCGGCTCAAACTACGCCGACAAATCAAAACGCCGCAAACGAGCCGAAAAAAGCGCCGGCTGCCGCGAGCAATGAAATAAAAATGAAATGCGCCGCCTGCTCTGCGCCGATGCGAATGCCGCGAACAATTTTTGCCGGAAAATCGCAAGTCAACGTTCGCTGCCCGAACGCAAAATGCGGAAAAATCTCGACTTTGAAAATCAAACAAAATCCCGTTAAGCCGGAAACAACGCCGAATTAAAAAGAAAGGAATTTAATGTGCGACAATGACTGAAACAACAATTATTACCGAAAATCTGACGGACGGAACGACTGCCGTTATTGAAATAACCACGCTTGAATCGGACGCTTCGGTTATCGAAGACGTGATTGAGGCTTTAACTGACGACGGCGATGTCGTTTTAGAAGCCGCTCAAGACGAAGATGTTATCGAAGCCGAAGCTGATGCGACGGAATTAACAATTGATGATTTTGAACTCGCCAGCGACCCGATTGCTGCGCAGGTTTTCAGCGACGGCGAATTCCATCTCGCGAGCGACGATATTGCCGCCGAAGTCTTTAATAATGGCGAGTTTCATCTTGCCAGCGACGAAATTGCCGCAGAGGTTTTCGGCGGTTCTGCTGTCGAAACGGCTTTTGAAGAGACAGCGCAAGCACCGAGTTTTGAATATGCCGCGCCTGATGCAGCCACTTCTTCGACTGTTGATGAAGCTGCCGATTCTGCAACGCTTGAAGCTCAGGCACACGCCGAAGCCGCTGCTGAAGCGCAGGCAGCCGCCGATGAATTTGTCGCGGCGGGCGATTACGCGGCGGCGGCTGAAGCGCGCGAAGTTGCCGAAGACGAGGCTTGGGCGGCTGGCGACCAGTACATTTTGCACGGCAGCGATTCAACCGATTTGGAAACCGCCGCTTACCAACAGGAAAACGCCGAATATTATGAGCAGCAACAAGCTCTGCACGCGCAGCAGGGCGATTACGAAGCCGCCCGCGAAGACGCGAGCAATGCCGCTTACGCAACTGCGGATGCCGATTGGAATGCAGGCGGCGCAGATCACACCGGGCAAGCCGATGCGGAATATTTTCAAATGGGTTTAGCGGTTTCGGAGGAGCAAACGGCTGATTATTTTGCCCAGTCCGCTGAACAAGCCGCAGTTGCGGGCGATTATGAAAACGCCGAATATTTCGCCGATCTAGCCGCCGATCATCAGGAGACGGCGGATTATCACGGAGATTTGGGCGAACACGGCGGAGAAATCAGTGTTTATGACAACACTTCCGTCGTCGAAACCAGCGGAAGTTATGAAGCTGCCGATTATTCTTCGTCTTACGATTATTCGGCGACCGATACAGAGTCGGAATAACGAAAAACTGAAAACAATTTCTCCTGAGAAATTCTCACATTTTGCGGGCGGTCAAGCGACCGCCCTTTTTTATGATTTAACTGAAAAATGCAAGAGAAGAGTTTTGCCGCTGTTTACTCGCTGCTTGTTGTTTCCACTTTGGCTTTGAGTTGTTCGAGCCATTTGCGATCAAATTCGGGGAGAGATTTTTTTTCAGCGAGTTGTTCAAGGATTTTTACGACTTGCACGTAATTCGCTTTCGCGTTTTGCTCGTGAGCGCGCCTTTTTTCTCCCGCGGAGGTTTTCGCCATTTCGTTGTAAATCTCTGCTCTGAAATCGTAAATGAGAGCTTGATTTCTGAGCGATGTCAGACCGCTCGGATCAACTTGCATAAGCTCAATGTAAATGCGCTCGGATTTATCGAGTTCGGCAAATGCGCCTGAGTAATCTTTTTGTTTGGCTCTCGCTTCAGCCAAACGCATCAACGCCGCGCCGAGATCGTATTTCGTGCCGCCGCTTTTCGGATCGCTTTCGAGCCGCCGCCCTAATTCCGAGACTGATTTTTCCAGATATGAAACTGCTTCGGCGGGTTTGCCGGTATCGGTCGCAGTTTGTCCGAGCGTGGAATAAGTGCGCGCCAGACGTTTGCGGGCTTGGATGTCAGCGGGATCTTTTTCGACGACCGATTGAATCGTCTTTAAGGCTTTGAGCGCGTATTCGTGCGCGAGCGCATCGTTTTGGTCTTGATAAGTGTTGCTCGCCATCCAATAAGTTGACCAGAGACCGTTGCTGATGCTTACGTCGTTCGGATAATTTGCCTGGAGCGATTCGTAAATCTGAACGGCTTTTGTTGTTTCCACTTCGGCTTCTTTTTGCTGCTCGTTCCACGAAAGCGCGTTGCCGAGTTTTAGATAACAATTACCGGCGACCTTTAAATACTGCACATTATTCGGGTCGCTTTGGCGCAGCGGCTCGACCAAATTGAGCGCCTTTTGATAAAAAGCAATCGCTTCGGCGTAATTAGATTTTTCTGTGCGAACGATGCCTATGTCGTAATTAATTTGAGCCAAAGCCAAACGCAATTTGGGCGAATCGGGGTTTTCCGCCGCCAGTTTTTCGTAAAGATTTAATGCTGCATCAACCTGTTTGCCGGATTCATCAATCTCGTTCGCCTGCCAGCGAATGTCTCCGAGCGCCTTGTGATTTGCCGCTAAAGCCGCGCGCAGTTCGGCATCGTTCGGATTCGTTTCAAGCAATGTAAAACGCATTTTTTGCGCTTTTTCGTAGCTCGCAATCGCGCCCGCCAAATCGCCCAGATTCGGATTGGTCGGATTGCCCTGCAAATCGCCGATTTTTTCATAAGCCGACGCCAGCTCGCTCTGTAATTGCAAATCGTCGCCCGCTTCCTGAGCAAGACTATCGAGATATTTGAGCGATTGAGTGACGACCGATTGCCGGGCTTCGGTCGCTCCCGGAAGATTTTCAATTTTCGGTGAAATGTCGAAAAGAAGAGCGTTTGCGAGCTGACGAACATCGGCAAATCGGCGTTCCGCGCGGTCACGCTGCTCGCGCGTTAATCGCTCCTGTCGCCGCGCCGCGTTCGCCTGCCATAACGAAGCCGCCAATCCCGCCAAGAGCGACAAAACAATCAGCGCGGCGGCAAAAACCGGAATTTTATTACGTTTAATGAATTTTTCGGCGCGATAAGTGAAACTGTCTTTTTGCGCCGTAACGGGCAGCTTGTCCAAATATCTCTGAATGTCTTCGGCAAATTGTTGGACGGAAGCATAGCGACGCGCGGGTTCTTCGCGGACAGCCATTTGCAGAATTGCTTCCAATTCGGTCTTCGGTCTTCGGTCTTCGGTCTTGGTTGATTGACGATTGGTTTTGTTGTTTGAATCGCTCGGACTTTGGGATTTGGACTTTGGAATTTGGACTAAATGTTGAAGCAGAATGCCGAGCGAATAAACATCCGAAGCGGTGGTGATTTGCTCGCCGGTAATTTGTTCGGGCGACGCGTATTCGGGCGTAAATGCGCGATAACCTGTTTGCGTGTGTTCATCGGCGTGTTCGGCATCGAGCAGCTTGGCGATTCCGAAATCGAGCAACTTGGGCGTTCCGTCTTTTGCAACGATAATATTTGAAGGCTTAATATCGCGGTGAACGACCAGATTTTGATGCGCAAACGAAACGGCGCTGCAAACTGCAAGGAAAAGTTTTAGGCGCTCGTTTGTCGAGAGTGCTTTTTCTTCGCAAAACTCATCAATCCGTTTGCCTTCGACGTATTCCATCGCCAGAAACGGCTCGCCCGATTCCGAAACTCCGCCGTCGAGCAGGCGCGCGATATTCGGATGATTCAAAGAAGCCAGAATCTGGCGCTCACGCAGAAAACGCTTTTCCGTTTTCGAATCGAGAATCGTTTGGCGGACGATTTTGAGCGCAACCTGTTGTTTAAATGCGCCGTCGCTGCGTTCGGCGAGAAAAACCGCGCCCATTCCGCCGCGCCCGATTTCCCGGATTATTTTGTAATGTCCAAACTGTTTTCCGCTCAAACGTTCATCGGTAAAAGTCGGGGCAATTTGAAACGCCGGTTTTTCGATAAAGCTCTCGTTTGTCGAATGCGCGTCGAGCAGTTTTTCAACTTCTTTTCGCAGCTCAGTGTTATTGCCGCAATTTTCGTCCAGAAAATCAGCGCGCCTCGTTTCGGGCACGTCTAAAACGGCGATGAAAATTTCTTTCTTTTTGTTCCAGTTCGATTCGGACATTAAAATCTCCAACAGCTTTATCAATTGCCACTAGCTTCAGCTAGTGAACTCAATTAGCAACAACAAGCGGCTTCAGCCAAATAAAAGAAAAATAATATTCCTTTTGGCTTTAGGCTATAGCAGAAGCTAGCGGCAATTTATAAAACCGTAGTTGTTCAGCTTTTGGTTAGCTCAACGCGAAGCCACGCTTTGGCGAATGCCCATTCGTTTTTGACTGTGGCGGGCGAAATTCTTAAGGCTTCAGCGGTTTCTTCAATCGTCAGCCCGCCAAAAAATCTGAGTTCGACAATTTTAGCTTGTCGCGGATCGCTTTTTTCAAGCTCGGTTAGCGCATCGTCGAGCGCAACTAAATCCACGTCTTTTTTCTCTGAAAAGCTAACCGCTTCGTCAAGCGAGAGTAACTGCCCGAAGCCGCCACGTTTTTCGGCTTTTTTTCCGCGCGCGTGGTCAACCAGAATTCTCCGCATCACCTGCGCGGCAACCGCAAAAAAGTGGGCGCGATTTTGCCACGAAACGTTTTCCCAATCAACCAATCGAATATAAGCCTCGTGAACCAGCGCCGTCGGCTGCAAAGTGTGGTCTTTCCGTTCGTTTGACAGATAAGCGCCCGCAAGGCGGCGCAAATCGTTGTAAATAATCGGCAGCAATTTCTCCGGCGCATTTTCATCGCCGGATGTCATTGCTTTCAGCAAAATTGTGACTTCTTCCGGTTGTGGTATCATTTTTCAGCCGGATTATACGACTGTTTTCAAAAAAAACAAATTTTTGCCGACTTTTTAGCTGTTTTCAATTCCTTTTGCGCCTTATTTGGCTAAAGGAGATTTTTATGAAATGACTACTTACATCATTAGTGCATCGGGCAAACGCTTCATTTTCGACAATTCGACGCAAGTTTTAAACGTCGCTGAGGAAACAGAAAACATAAATTTTGTCGCCCTACCGCAAAATTGACGACAACAAACTTTGCCGAACGAAAAAGGCTGGCGAAACATTAATGTTTCGCCAGCCTTTTTTCTTCCAAATTTTAAATGTGTCGGATTTTTATTTGCGATTTTCCGAACCGCTTTCGTTTCTTGATTCGCGTTCGTCCGTTTGTTGTTTTGTGTGTTCCTCGTAAGCCTCGACAATCATTTGCACGAGCTTGTGGCGCACAACATCTCTTTTGCTGAAATGAACGAAATCAATTCCCGTAACATTGCCTAAAACTTCCTGCGCTTCTTTCAAACCGCTTCTTTGTCCGCGCGGTAAATCAATCTGCGTGATGTCGCCTGTAACAACGGCTTTTGAGCCGAAACCGATGCGCGTCAGAAACATTTTCATCTGCTCGCTCGTCGTGTTTTGCGCTTCGTCCAAGATGATAAAAGCATCCGCAAGCGTGTTGTGAGTCAAAATAAAATCGTCCGTGACATAAAGCGAATCGAGCGCCGCAACCGCGATGCATTGGGTTTCGGCTTCTCCGACGAATT
Organism: Pyrinomonadaceae bacterium; assembly: GCA_036400075.1. GTDB lineage: Bacteria > Acidobacteriota > Blastocatellia > Pyrinomonadales > Pyrinomonadaceae > JALZCH01. The sequence goes on along the minus strand of DASWLV010000185.1, from coordinate 2,272 downwards.
CGATGTTTTTGATAAAACGCATCGGGCGACCGCCGCCGTTTGCACGATAAATCTCGGCTTTGCGCTGCAAGCGAAACGGCTCGATTCCTTTCGGCAGACGAATGTCTAAAGTAAATGCGTCGTTGCGATAGCCGATTTCGCGTCCCCGCGCAAAACCGGGCGCGCGTCCTTCGGCTTTGCGCTTGTGGCAATGAGCCGCGCCGCCGAGCGAGCGAGCGAGAAAAATTACGTCATCTTTTAACTGCTCCGACGTTGTTGTGTATTGAATCCGACAGGTTCTTCCTTTTTGGGTAACAGGTCCGCCGTCGGTATCAAGCAAGCCCTGCAAAACCGCTAGACGAATTTCCGCACTGTTATAAAGATAAACGTCAGGAACGAATTTCGTCGCCGAATTTGTTCCGGCTAACTTTAATTCGCGCAAAGATTGAGTCAGCGGATTACGAATTGTTTGCGAGAAATGCCCGCCTTTTCCGGCAAGCGGATTGGTGATGACATAATCAATCGCCGTTTTGCGGCGGAAATTTAAATTCAAATTCGCCAGCGAAGTTTGCAAAGCGGAGATTAGTTCGGCATCGGAAGTGGCAAAACTCGGTGAAGTTTTATCCGTAATGCATCCGTCGCCAAGCAATAAACCGAGCGCGTAAGGCTCAATCGGAACAAATTGGCGCGGAAACTCGACGGGCGCGGATAGCATCGGTAATTCATAGCGATACTGATGATTGCGGCGGAAATTGCCCAGCATTTCCTGTGTTTCAACGACGCGAAAATCTTTGTTTCGGCGTTTGTCTTCCAGAGTTTTAACTGCCCAGAGATGTTCGGCGCAAGCCAGAGTTGACGAGCCGTCGGTCATCGTTAAACGATAAACAGCTTTTTCGCCTTGCGGAAAAACGCCGATCACTTTGACGGCTTTGCCTTCCGAACCAATCACATCATCGCCGATTTCGATATCGCCCATTTTCCGCCAGCCGCTCGGCGTTAAGATTTTGCTGTCCAAGGTTTGCGAGCGACCGCGCATAAAAGCCAGCGGCGCGACTTCGATAATGCGTTTTTCGAGCATTTTCGTGACGCGCTCGGCATCAACCAAATCGAACAGCGCGTCATACAGCGGGCGCAAGTATGGATCAACTTTGTCCTGCAAATCGCCGGGCAAAAAGCCGAGCTTTTCTCCCGCTTCGACAGCCGGGCGAGTCAGAATAATTCGGGAAACTTTCTTCTGGAAAAGGTCTTGGACAGCCATTGCGACCGCCAAAAAACTTTTCCCCGTGCCCGCCGGACCGATTCCGAAAGTCAAATCGTTTTTGCCGATGGCTTCGATATATTTGCGCTGCGTGGCGGTTTTCGGGGCGACGGTTTTTTTGCCCGACGGGTTAAAACGCGAGGTTTCAAAATAATCGCGCAGCGACAAAGCTCGGTCGTCGGCGATTTGTTTGAAAGCCTCGCGCAAATCTTTGTCGGAAAATTGTTTTCCGGCAACGAAAAGGTCGGAAAAATCGTGCAGGATGTTTTCGACAATCTGCACGTCTTCGTCGCCGCCGTCAATCAACAGCTCGCTGCCGCGCGCGTCAACGCGCACGTCGAGCAGCGATTCGAGATATTTGATGTTTTGGTCGTGAACGCCAAAAAGTGTTTCGATGCCTCTCGGCGGAAGTTCTATTTTTTTCAAAACGAGTATTGGTTAATTTCTAAATAAATTTCACTTAAAATTATGCTACGCCGCGAATCTAAGTGCAAGACCGATAACGAAAATAGACAAGTTTGTGACAAATCGCACTATCTTTGCTTTGCCCTCGAAACTTGTGTTAAATTTATCTCTTTGTTAACCAGCCTTTTCATAACAGTTATTAAAGAGGAGTTAGTTTATTTAAATTATGGCTACTGCTACAGCAACAAACGGAAACCAGATCGGGCGCGTGGTGCAAATCATCGGTCCGGTGGTTGACGTGGAATTTGATAATTATTTACCGCCGATTTATCAGGCTTTGCGCATTACTTCGGAAGGTTTCGACGTGCCGACAACAGTTGATGTCGTGTGCGAAGTGCAGCAGCATCTCGGCGAAGGTCGCGTACGCGCCGTCTCGATGCTTCCGACCGACGGAATGGTGCGCGGGATGAAAGTGATTGACCTCGGCGCGGGAATCAGCGTTCCGGTCGGCGAAGCGACTTTGGGGCGCGTGATGAACGTTATCGGCGATCCGGTGGACGAATTAGGTCCGGTCAATTCGGCGACTCGCAGCCCGATTCACCGCCACGCTCCGACATTTGAAGAACAAGC
>DASWLV010000184.1:0-18612 GCA_036400075.1 Pyrinomonadaceae bacterium | reverse complement strand
AAGAAATCAAACTCTCTTTATCAAAAAACATCGGTCTTTTATCCGTGTCCATCTGTGATAAAAATCTTATTAATTTATTCTGCCTGATTACTTATTTGTTTTGTACGCTTATTTTTGATAAGGAAAACGGTGAATAATCGTAAACGCGCGATAAATTTGTTCGAGCAGAATGACTCGCGCCGTTTCGTGCGTAAAAGTCATTTTTGAAAGAGACAGTTTAAAATTCGCGCGCGCAATAATTGCTTCGGAAACTCCGTCCTGACCGCCGATTATAAAGACTATTTCTTTCAAACTGCGGTTTTGCCAATTTTCGATTTCTCCGGCTAATTCGCGCGAACCGATTTGTTTTCCCGCAACATCCAGCAAAACCGTAAAAGCGTTTTCCGGCAAAACGTCTAAAATCCGTTTGCCTTCAGTTTCTTTAGTGTCGTGCGGCTGGCTTTCTTTGATTTCCGAAATTTCGACGCGGGCAAAATGCGACAGGCGGGCGAGATATTCTTCTTGCAGCGCGCGCCAGTTTTTGTCCTTGGTTTTGCCGATCCAAACGAAACGAAAACGCATTTCTAAAAAGATATTGATTTAAATTTACAACCGCGCGCTGCAATATTTGCAGTAAACAGCATCAAGGTCGTGTCCCTGCTCGCTGCACTCCGGGCAGGATTGTGTCGTCGCGGGTTTTCTGGCGGCATGCGAAAGCTCAACGGTGACGATTCCGGTCGGGACGGCGATAATGCCGTAGCCCATAATCATCACGATTGACGCCAAAATTTTTCCCATAGGAGTTTGCGGAGAAAGATCGCCGTAACCGACAGTCGTCAAAGTCACGATTGCCCAGTAAATGCTGGTGGGAATATTAATAAATCCGTTTGCCTCGCCTTCGACGACATACATCAGCGAGCCGATAATTACGGCGAGCGAAAAAACCGCCAGCAGAAAAACGCTGATTTTGCGGCGGCTCGCGCGCAAAGCCGTCGAAATTACGTTTGCCTCGCTCAAATATTCGGTTAACTTAAAGATTCGGAAAATACGCAGCAGGCGTAAAATGCGGATCGTCAATAAATATTGGCTGCCGACTATGAAAATGCTCAAATATGTCGGAATAATCGCGAGCAAATCAACCATTCCGAAAAAGCTCGTCGCATAGCGCAGCGGTTTTCGAACCGCAAAAAGTCTCAAAATATATTCAAACGTAAACAGCAGTGTAAAGAACCATTCGATTAAATAAAGCAAATCTCCATATTTGGCTCTAATGCTGCCGACGCTTTCCAAAACGACCACCGCGACGCTCAAAATGATGCACCAAATCAACGCCACATCAAAGGTTTTACCGGCGCGCGTTTCGGCTTCAAAAACTACTTCGTGCAAAACGCTGCGCCAGTGCGCATCCGGGCGTTCACTGAGATCGGGTTTCATTTCAAGCAAAAATCTGTGTTCGGCGTTTAGAAAAATCGTGCTTTTCGATTAGCCCGAAAATCTTTTGAGCGATTTTTCTGCCGCCGATGTCGGATGGCTCGATTGGATTGGCGTAATCGGCTTTTTCGCTGCAAATCAAACGCAAATCCAGAAGCGGCAAATTGTTAAGAATTGCCTGTCGGATAATCGCGTCGTTAAACGTCGCCAAAGCGGCGACCGCAATGCGCTGAGTCTGCGCGTCGGGAAAGTTCGGAAAATAAATCGTGCAAACGGCAGTCGGCAAATTTTTCGACAAAACCGTTCGGAGCATTTCGCTGTAATCCTGCTCGAAACGCTCCGCGCGATTTGCCAGTTCGTTCAAAACCCGGGCGGCAGAATCGGCGCGCATTTGCAGCACATCCGTGTTCATTAACGCATTGTTACCGCCGACGCTGATTATTAAATGCGTTGCAGTTTCCGGCAAATCCGAAAGCTGACGCGAAACATTTTCAGTTACACTGCCGTCAACCGCTTTCAGAGTCGCCCGCCAATCCGCCGGAATCGCTTCGCGCAGATGCGCGACAACATCTTTTCCGCCCGCGCCGACGTAGGATTTGTTATCGAAAATCGAATCGCCGAGCAAAACAATGTGAGCCATTTATTTTTGTACGGTCTATTAAAGATTTTCCGGGATTTGGACTCGTTTGGCGTCGCGCCAGAGGCGCTCCAGATCGAAGAATTCACGCGATTTTTCCTCAAAAATATGGACGACGAAATCGCCGTAATCCATCAAAATCCATTCGGCGGTGTTGTAACCTTCGATTCGGATCGGGCGCGCGTCAATCAGCTTCAAATCTTCCGAGATTCCGTCGGCGATAGCCTGAACCTGACGCACGTTAGTTCCGTTCGTGATAATAAAAAAATCGGTAAATTCCGTCACCTCGCGCAAATCGAGAACAAGCGAATTAACCGCTTTTTTGTCGCTCGCGGCGCGCAAAGCGCCGATTAAACGCTCGTCCAAAACATCCGCCGGTTCAGCCTGCGCTTCGGCGACGGCTGTTCCGTCGTGTTGCAATGATTTTTCTTTTAAAGTTTGCTCCATTTTTTATCTATAAAGTTTGTATTTCTCGATATAATTAACAACTTTTTCATCAACGAGTTTGCGCCAATTTTCGTCGTTTTGCAATGAAATTTCGCGCCGAATGGCGGTCGAAGAAACGTCTATCTGCACGGCATCGGTGATAAAAATTCCGGTTTCGTTCGTTGTTCGTTGTTCGTTTTTCATCATTCGTTGTTCATCATTCGTTGTTCGTAAATCAACGATTTTTGCCTTAATTTCGGGCGTGACGTGCGCGGTTTCAATGTCGTGCGCGGGGCGCGTGACGACGATAAAGTTTGTTAACAGAAGAAGTTTCTGCCAATCGCGCCAGGTGTTGATTTCATTCCACGAATCAGCGCCCATCACAAAAAAAATCTGCGTTCCGGTTTCGTAATGATTTTTAAGTTTGGTTAGAGTCTCGATTGTATAAGGCTTTTCCGGCGCTTCAAGCTCGATTGTGGAAATTTTGATTCGCGGTTCGTCGTTCGTCGCCAGCGCGAGCATTGCGTAGCGGCAAAACGGCGAAACTATTTTTTTGTCGCGTTTATGCGGCGCGCGAAAAGCCGGGACGAAATAAAATTCGTCAAGCCGAAACTTTTCGAGCAAAGTTTCTGCAATCGCCAGATGCCCTTTGTGAACCGGATCGAAGCTGCCGCCGTAAAACGCGATTTTTTTCATTTCACCAGTCTTGTTTTCAACCACGAACAAATAAACTCGGCGACCGTTTCCCAGCCTTCTTCGAGCATTAAATCGTGCGCCATATCGGGAAAGATTTTAACGTCCGCTCGATAACTTTGCGCGGTTTTGAGAATCGAATTTTCGCTGACAATCCTATCGTTTGCCGCGCCGATTACAAGAAGCGGAGATTTTATCAATTCGGGATTCGGAAGCAGAAATAGCATCTCCAAAAAAGCGCGAAACGATTCTTCTCCGATTTTTTCGCTGTAGCCTGCAATTTTAGTTTTCGACGCCTTTTTGGAAAAAAGACCGTCGTGGACTCGTTCCCGCGTGCCGTAAATTTTTTGTGTATTCATTGTGGCAAAAACTCGCAGGAACAAAAAAGGTTTGCGAAAAAACAGCCGCGTCCCGTCGCGGAACATTCCCGAAACCGGCGACGAAGCCAGCAAAACTCCGGCGGGCGCTTCGTGCCGTTCCAAATATTTTTGCACGACCAGACCGCCGAGCGAATGTCCGATGACGACGGGTTTGTTTTGAAATCGGTCGGCAATTTGAGCGACATCGGAGACATAATCTTTAACGGAAGCCCAGCGCAGCTTATCTTTTCCCTCGCTGTTGCCGTGACCGCGCAAGCTGACGGCGTGTGAGCTGAAACCACGCGCCGCAAAATAATCAAGAAAATTTTCTTCCCAGCACCAGGCGCCGTGACCGGAGCCGTGAATAAACAGCAAAGGCGTTTCGCTCAGCTTTTCGGTTGGCTCGCGTGAAATGACTTCAAGCTGCATTATTCGAGAACGATTGAACTGCTGTTCGATTCTACTGCTAATTCTTCCAAACGCTTTGCGACAACGGAAACGAGTTCTTTTGTTCCCTGATTCGTGACAGCGGAGATTTGCAAAAACGGTTTGCCGTCCGCTTCGGCTCTTTGGCGCAGATTTTCCAATCTTTCCGGTTCGTCCAAAGCGTCTATTTTCGTTGCCACGACGATTTGCGGGCGGGCGGCTAAATCCTGATTATAATTTGCCAGCTCGCGGTTGATAATTTCGTAATCTTCGACCGGATTTCTGCCCGAAATCGAAGAAACATCAACGAGATGCAGCATTATTTTCGTCCGCTCGACGTGCCGCAAAAATCTGTCGCCCAAACCCGCGCCTTCCGAAGCGCCTTCAATTAATCCGGGAATATCCGCGACGACAAAAGTTTTGTAATCGCCCAAATCAACGACGCCGAGATTCGGTTCGAGAGTCGTAAAAGGATAATCGGCGATTTTCGGTTTCGCAGCGGAAATCACGGAAATCAGAGTTGATTTTCCGGCGTTCGGAAAACCTACCAAACCGACATCCGCGATTAGTTTTAATTCAAGCTGTAATTCCTTTTCGCCGCCTGGTCGCCCTTCATAATGATATTTCGGAGCGCGATTTGTCGGCGTGGCGAAATGCTGGTTTCCCCAACCGCCTTTGCCGCCTTTCGCGGCGAGAAATCTTTGCCCGTTTTCGGTGAAATCAAAAAGCAGATCGCCCGATTCGGCGTCGAAAATCTGCGTTCCGACCGGAACTTGAACCGTCACATTTTCGCCGTCGCGCCCGTGCCGGTTCGAGCCTTCGCCGTGCCGCCCGCGCTCGGCTTCGTGAATTGGATTGTAGCGCAGATGCAGCAGCGTGTTTAAGCCTTCGGTCGCTTCGATCCAAACATCGCCGCCGCGCCCGCCGTCGCCGCCGGAAGGTCCGCCGCGCGGAACAAATTTTTCGCGCCGAAAAGCCGTCACGCCGTGTCCGCCGTCTCCGGCTTTGACCTTAATTTTTACTCGATCAATAAACATTTGTAATTTTAGATTTTAGATTTTGGATTTTGGATTAGCAAGCCGTATTTTAATTGCATTGACATCAGCTCTTTTACAGTAATAATCTCAAGCGCGAATATTATGAATTTTGGCTTTATCATTGATAACCGCAAATGTATCGGCTGCCACGCCTGCACCGTCGCCTGCAAATCGGAAAACGAAGTGCCGCTCGGCGTTAATCGGACGTGGGTTAAATATATCGAAAAAGGCACTTTTCCCGACACGCGGCGTCTGTTTTCGGTGATGCGCTGCAATCATTGCGCCGACGCACCGTGCGTGGAAATCTGCCCGGTGACGGCGCTTTTTACGCGAAAAGACGGAATCGTTGATTTCGACACGCGCCGCTGCATTGGCTGCAAAGCCTGCACGCAAGCCTGTCCTTACGACGCGCTTTATATGCACCCGGACGAGCACACTGCCGCGAAATGCAATTACTGCTCGCACCGCACTGACATCGGACTAGAACCGGCTTGCGTGATTGTCTGCCCCGAACACGCGATTATTTCCGGTGATATGGACGACCCGAAAACCGAAATTTCGCAGCTTTTGGCGCGCGAATCCGTCCAGGTTCGCAAACCGGAAAAAGGCACGCAGCCAAAGCTCTATTACATAGACGGCGACGCCGCTTCGCTAAAACCGACCGAGGCAAATCCCGATACGAATTATATGTGGAGCAGCCAATCAACCGGCGTCGGGCATTATGCTAAGTTCGCGGAAGAGCGAATCAAAACCAACGCCGACAAAAGCGTTCCGCAAGCTCTTTATCAAATCGAATCGAAAATCAGAGGCAAAGGCACAAAAGAAAAAGCCCGAAGAGTTTACGACGCGCCCGGCAAAGGCGTCCACTGGGGCTGGGAAGTCACGGCTTACGTCTGGACAAAAGCGATTGCGGCGGGCGCGTTTCTGGTTCCGTTTTTGTTTTTGAAATTATTTGCGGGAGAAGTGCCGGATTTAATCGGCAGAATCGGCGCGACATTGGCGATTGTCTTTTTGGGAATTACGGGTTTGCTGTTGATTAAAGATTTGGGCAAACCGGAAAGATTTTTATACGTCCTGCTCCGCCCGCAATGGAAATCATGGCTGGTGCGCGGCGCATATTTCATCACCGGCTACGGCTTGATTTTGTCGCTCTGGTGGGCGGCAAAGCTGGCGGGAATAAATGCGGCTTTGCCATATCTTGAATGGACGGGCGTTGTTTTCGCACTGCTGACGGCGGTTTACACAGCGTTTTTATTCGCGCAGGCAAAAGGCAGAGATTTCTGGCAAAGCCCGATGCTCGGCGTTCATATGATTCTGCATTCCGCGATGGCTGGCATCGGTGTTTTTGCCGTCGCCGGGTTGTTTTTGAGCGAAAATGCGGATTGGCTCAAGAATCTGCGTTTTCTGGCTATCGGCGCGATTGTTTTTCATCTTTTGACTCTAATTATCGAACTCTGGACGGCTCACACGACCGACGACGCCAAAGCGACAATCGAATTGATTACGCGCGGTCGTTTCCGCGTCCCGTTCTGGGCGGGAATGGTTTTTCTGGGAAACATCCTGCCGTTGCTTCTCTTATTTTTCGGACAAACGGCAACCGCCGCGCTGTCGGGAATTTTGATTTTAATCGGCTTATATATCGCCGAACACATCTGGGTGCGCGCGCCGCAGATGATTCCGCTTAGTTGATTGCAAATATGATTAAACATAAACCGTCGCTGATTGAGCGCATCGCCGAGAAATTACATTTAATCGAAAATCTGCACGACGATGCGGAAACTGATTTTCTGCCGCATTTGACCGAAGCGGGCGATTTAACAAGCTATCCGCCGCCGGAAAAATGGGACGATTGGGTCGAGTATGAAGCGACGAGTGGGCAGCGGCGTGAGAAAAAGAATTACATGATTATCCCGACGACCTGTTTTAACTGCGAAGCGGGCTGCGGGCTGCTCGGCTATGTTGACAAGGAAACGCTCAAAATCCGCAAATTTGAAGGCAATCCGTATCATCCGGGAAGTCGCGGGCGAAACTGTGCCAAAGGTCCGGCGACGATTAATCAGATCACGGACGTTGACCGCATTCTTTACCCGATGCGGCGTAAAGGGAAACGCGGTGCGGGCGAATGGGAAAGAGTTTCGTGGGACGAAGTTTTGGATGATATTGCCGCGAAAATCCGCAAAGCTTTGCAGGAAGACCGCCGAAACGAAGTCGTTTATCACGTCGGGCGTCCGGGTCACGAAGGTTTTATTGACCGCATTTTGCAGGCTTGGGGCGTTGACGGGCATAACAGCCACACAAATATCTGTTCAGCCGGAGCGCGGCTCGGCTACGCGATTTGGCAGGGCTATGACCGACCTTCGCCCGATCACGGCGAGGCTCAATTTATCTTTTTAATTTCGGCGCATCTTGAATCCGGTCATTATTTCAACCCGCACGCGCAGCGAATTATCGAGGGAATGATGAACGGCGCAAAGCTCGCCGTAATGGACACTAGACTTTCAAACACGGCTTCGATGGCTGATTACTGGCTGCCGAGCTATCCTGGCAGCGAAGCCGCCGTGCTTTTGGCAATGGCGAATATTTTGATTCGCGAAAAACTTTACAACGAAGAATTTTTGCGAAATTGGGTGAATTGGCGGGAATCGTTGGAAGCAATGAATCCAGATGCAGAAATTACTTTTGAAAATTTCATCATTGAACTCGAAAAACTTTACGCCGAATACACGCCCGAATTTGCCGAAAAGGAAAGCGGCGTCACAGCTTCGATGATTGAAGAAGTCGCCAGACAAATCGGACGAGCCGGAACAAGGTTTTCGGCGCACAATTGGCGCAGCGCTGGAAGTGGAAATCTTGGCGGCTGGGCTGTCGCGCGATGTCTGCATTTCTTGAATGTTTTAACCGGCAGCGTCGGAACAGTCGGCGGGACTTTGCCGTCGGCTTGGAATAAATTTAAACCGAAAGGATTCAGCAATCCGCCTGCTCAAAAATTCTGGAACGAGCTGCATTTTCCCCTAGAGTATCCGCTCTCGCATTACGAGATGAGTTTTCTGCTGCCGCATTTTTTGAAAGAGGGGCGCGGGAAATTGGATGTTTATTTCACACGGGTTTTTAATCCGGTTTGGACTTACCCGGACGGGTTTACGTGGATCGAGGCTTTGTCGGACGAATCGAAAATCGGTTTGCACGCGGCTTTGACGCCGACCTGGAATGAGACGGCTTATTTTGCCGATTATGTTTTACCGATGGGATTGGCAAGCGAGCGGCACGATTTGACAAGCTACGAGACGCATTCGGGAATGTGGATTTCTTTCCGCCAGCCGATTTTGCGCGAAGCGGCGCGGAAAATGGGGCGCGAAACGGAATTCACTTACGAAACGAATCCCGGCGAAGTTTGGGAAGAAGACGAATTTTGGTTTGAATTGTCGTGGCGGATTGACCCTGACGGAGAGCTAGGAATTCGCAAGCATTTCGAGTCGCCATATCGCGCGGGCGAGAAAATAACGATTGACGAGTATTACCAGTACATTTTTGAAAACACCAAAGGCTTGCCCGAAACTGCCGCCAAAGAAAATCTGACGCCGCTCGAATATATGCGGAAATACGGCGCGTTCGAGGTCGAAAATGCGGTTTACAACCGCCATCTCGAACCGCTCGCCGAATCGGATTTGCAAGGCACACAGATTGACAAAGACACGGGCGGCGTTCGCAAAAACGGCAAAGGCGTCGGCGTTGTAATTGACGGCGTTCCGCGAGCCGGATTTAACACGCCTTCACGCAAGCAAGAATTATATTCACCGACGCTCGCAGATTGGGGCTGGTCTGAATACGCCTTTCCGACTTACGTCAAAAGCCACATTCACCCGGAAACTTTGGACGCGAGCAAAAACGAAATCGTGCTTGTCCCGACGTTTCGGCTGCCGACTTTGATTCACACTCGTTCGGGCAATTCAAAATGGCTGTCGGAAATTTCCAACCGTAACCCGCTCTGGATGCATACCGCCGACGCGGAACGCTGGGGAATAAAAACCGGCGATTTGGTTCGCATTTCGACCGACATCGGCTATTTCGTCAACCGCGCGTGGGTGACCGAAGGCATCAAACCCGGCATTGTCGCCTGTTCGCATCACATCGGACGTTGGCGACGTGCGCAGGATGCGAGCAACAATCGCTGGCAGACGAATCAGGTCAGCATTTCCGAAATCGAAAACGGCAAGTGGATGATGCGCGTCGTCGAAGGCATCGGAGCGTACAAAAGCGCAGACCCGGACACTTCGAGAATTTTCTGGACGGACGGCGGCGTTCATCAAAACATCACTTTTCCAGTCCACCCAGACCCGATTTCGGGAATGCACTGCTGGCATCAGCGCGTCCGCGTCGAAAAAGCGCACGCGGACGACCAATACGGCGACGTTTTTGTTGACACGGAAAAATCTTTCCAGATTTACAAAGAATGGCTGGCAATGACTCGCCCCGCGCCGGGACCAAACGGCTTGCGCCGCCCGCTCTGGCTGGCTCGTCCGTTACGACCGGCGGATGAAATGTTTTATTTAGATTCTGAAAGCTCAATGAAATAGGCAGAAAGCCTTTTATTTATTCAATTTAGCTCTGCAATCAATTCTAATTATTTATTCCTTTGGAGGGTGCCAACCTGCAATAATCCAATTCCGCCTTACAATGATATACAAATCACGATTCAGATTCAGTGCGGAAACGGTTGCTCGCCCAGTAGCAGTTTTACCAATAATTTCAATACCATCCTCACTCCACGAAAAATGCTCATGCCAGTTATCATTTCGCGGATTGAAAAGTAGAACTTTGGTCTGCGTTACCTTGTCAAAAACTGAAACTTTATTTGACTTTGCGCGGTTGCAAGTGCCGCATAAAAGCCACAGATTTTCTTCATCGTCAGTTCCACCTTCATCCAGCGGCGAAATATGGTCAACCTGTAAAATGATTGGTATAAAATCTTGATGACTTAAGCAATAACCGCAACGATTTTTTGCGTCTTGTCTTACTTTGACAACTATCTTTTCAGGAATTTTCTTCCGGCTCATTAGGAACAAGGCTCAATCAATTTGCGATCAACCGCAATACGTAAAGCCCTCGATTTAATTAGGAGAAACTTCTCGTAAATTTGCATTAGCTCATCCAGTAAAATGCTTTCATTTTCATCAACTATCTTTTCTCGCTCAAGTTCAATTAAGATAGCCAACATTTCTTGTAGTTTTTCAGGAAGTTCAATTTTAGCAAGTGATAAAATGTTAGCTTCCGAAAGTTGATTTGTGAAAACATCAGAAGATTTAGCAGTTTCTGTATTAGTACGATTTGTTATTATTCTTAATTTTGGTGGGTCAACAAGCTTTAGAGGCTCCCTCAGATCGTTCAACAATTTCTTTTTCGCTCCGGCAATCGTATAAAGCTCTTCGTATAAAAGCTCTTTGATACGTAGCGCAATTTCGATATCGCGACGACTGTAGGTTCGCCGTCCAGCGCGGTTTTTCTGCGGCGTGAGCATCGGAAACTCAGTTTCCCAATAACGCAAAACATGCGGCTGCACACCCACCAAGTCGCAAACCTCTACTATACCAAAATGAGTTCTTTCTTGACTTTGTGCTGCAGTGTTTTGCTGTTTGTTTCTAAGACTCATTTTTCTAAACCTTTTTTAGAGTACCTTATGCTAATAAGGTATCATAGATATTTAATTGTAATTCATATTTGAATAGAGACAAATAACTAAGCTTAGAACGTGGATGAAGTAGCTAAATATAATTATCTCCCTACTAACATCGGAAAATCCTTCAGATTTACAAAGAATGGCTGGCGATGACGCGACCCACGCTGGGACCAAATTGGCTTGCACCGCCCGCTCTGGCTGGCTCGTCCGTTACGACCGGCGGATGAAATGTTTTATGTTAATGAGGAAAATAAAAAATGAAGGCAACAATATATTTGACTCGGTTCTATTTCTTGAATTCGACCAAATCCCATAGATTACCGTATAAATCTTCAAAAACAGCAACCGTACCGTAGTCTTCCGTTTTCGGTTCTCTGACAAAATTGACGTTCTTTTGACGCAGGTTTTCATAATCTCGCCAAAAATCGTCGGTTTTCAAAAACAGAAAAACGCGCCCGCCGGTTTGGTTTCCGATTCTGCTTCTTTGCTCGTCGCCGACCGCTTTGGCTAATAACAAGCTGCATTCTTCCGCTCCCTTTGGCGCAACCAAAACCCACCGTTTTGTTTCGCTTTGAGGCGTATCGTCAAGCAGGACAAAGCCTAATTTTTCCGTGTAGAATTTAATAGCTTCATCATAATCATTAACAACTAGAGCGATGTGGGCAATGCTCTGTTTCATAGTTTTATTCAATCTGCGAAATTCGCTCTAATTTGTCCAAATATTGTTCGGCTTCAAAATCGGCGCGTCCCTGCAAGATAAAAAGAATTGCCTGCCGATAAGTTTCCGCCGTCGGCGCGCCCGGAAAACAAGGCGTTTCCAACTCGGACAAACTCAAATAGCTGATTAAAACGCTCATCAACATCCAGAGCAGCGTTTCTTCGCGCGTCCCAATCGGATTGTGTTTGTAAATAACTTCGCGTTCGTCAAGAATGTCGTCAACAATCCGTTTAAATTCTGCTTCGGAAATTTTCACAACATTTCCTCATACATCAAATAAACGCACTCTTCCATTCCGAGCTTTTCATAAACATTTTGTGCGACTTCATTTTCTTTTTCCACGTAAAGCCGAAAACCGCAAACCGGCGTTTCGTTTTCACGCGCCATTTCTTTGACTCGCTCATAAAGTCTGCGATAAACGCCTTTCCCGCGATAATCGGCGCGGACATAAACGCTCTGAATCCACCAGAAAAGCGCGTTGCGCCAATCGCTCCACTCGAAAGTTATCAGCAAACAGCCGACGACTTCTTTAAATTCATTTTCGGCGACGACGTAAAAACCGCGCCGCTTATCGGCAAAAACGGCGGCAACTCCGGCGGATAAAATTTCCGTTGCAAGGCGTTTGCCTTCGGTTTCTTCAGCCATTCGCTGGTTGAATTCGACTATAATCGGCGCGTCCGACGGTTCGGCGGCGCGCACTCTGATTTCCTGTTCCATTTCTCTCTGCATTTGACGATGCGCCTCGCGGCAAACTATTTTGAAAGATTGTTTTGTGTTTGGAGTTCGCGCTTTTGCGTCGTTTCCAAACTAAAATTTAAACTCTTAACTTTATTTTAATGAAACTTCGCGTACTTTATCACGGAAATTGTTTTGACGGCGCGGCTTCGGCGGCTCTGTTCAGCAAATTTTATTTGGCAAAAATCAATCCGGCGGCGGAAATTTCGTTTGCGCCCGTAATGCACCGCGCAAACAACGCTTTTGACCGCTCGCTGCTGGACGGCGACGAAAACGCCATTGTTGATTTTAAATTCTGCGCCGATGAACGCCTCAACTGGTGGTTCGATCATCACGAATCGGCGTTTTTATCGCCCGAAGACGAAGCGTATTTTCGGCAAAAAAATTCCGAGACTCATTTTCTCGATACAAACTCGAAATCCTGCTGCGAATTTATCGCGCACACGGCGGAAGAAAAATTCGGTTTTCGAGATAACAGTCTCAAAGAATTAATCGAATGGGCACACATCATTGACGGCGCTTTGTATGAATCGGCGGCGCAATGCGTCGAATTGCGCTCGCCCGCGCTGAAATTGATGCAGGTTATCGAAGGCGAACGCGATCCGGCGTTTGTCGAAAAAATAATTCTGATGATGCGCGAAAAATCTTTGACCGAAATCGCCGAAAGCCCGGAAATTCAAGCGAAATTGCAGCCGATTCTCGCGCAGCACAATCGCACGCTTGATTTGATTCGTGAAAACGCGACATATTCGCGCGGCGTCGTCTCGTTTGATTTAACCGAACACGGCTTTGACGGTTTTAACAAATTCATTCCGTATTATCTTTACCCGCAAACGACTTATAACGTCGCACTGACGCGCGGCGAAAAACGCACGAAAATCTCGGTCGGCTCAAACCCGTGGTCGCCGCGCCCGCGCGTACATAACATCGCCAAAATCTGCGAACGCTACGGCGGCGGCGGTCACGCCGTCGTCGGCGCGGTTTCGCTTAAACCAGATGAAGTCGAGCTGGGCAGAAAATATATGCGGGAAATCATTGCCGAGCTGCAATTTGAAGAAGATTAAAACCAATTTGCGGCAAATGAGCGTTTTAATTTAGAATTTGTGTTGAAATGCGCCCCTGTAGCTCAATGGTAGAGCACGCGGCTCATAATCGCTTGGTTGTAGGTTCGAATCCTGCCGGGGGCATTTTCAAAATTCAGACTAACTCAAGCTAAAATGTAAGTTGTTTTTTACATTTTAGCTTGAATTAGTTTTACCTGATTATGCAGCTTAATTCTTTCAAATTGGCTTTACATTTGTAGATACTGATAGCAGAAAAATATTAGTCTTTGTTACTGGCACTAGATCTTAATGATTCTTGTACATGACTTATTATTTCGTGAGCAAAAGTGTTGCTTTTATCCGATTTGATCTTTTGTTCAAGAATTTTTAGTAAATTAGCATCTGCCATAGCAGCGTGTCCCTCTGCTGTTGGATGCATAATATTTGAGCGGTCATCCACTAAATCCAAATCAAAAGCGAATCGCCACCACGTTTTGATTTGATCAGTTGTTAGCTTAGAGTCCACCGGCAGGCGCACCCATCGTCCTCTTTTTTTATAGGATCTATACGTCCAAGGTTTGGACGGAGTCCACTCTCCTTTGTACTTAGGCATAACGAACTCACTCAACTGAGCATCGGCTTTTTCCCTTTCACATTTGGTTTGGGCACAAAAACCGTGAGTTTTAAAAGGTTCGTCGAAATTCGTAACCAGCGTCCATCCTAAGAGAAATTCGCTTCTTTTATCCGGTTTTTCCGGGTTGACAATTCTATTCACCGCTTCCCTGAGTTCGTTAAAAACATTCTTCTCTGCAAATCTGATCCGGTATTCGCGGTCGGCGTCAAGCTTGAAGGGATAAGTAAATTCGTCACGCTTGGCTTCGCAGGTCTTGCCTGTTTCATCATTAAAGATATTAGGATAAGGGGTTAATAAAATACGCGAACACGGATTATCCGACTTACACTTATCAATAGTTACCGCGTTAAGCAATTTTTGATGTAATTCCTTATAAGTATTGGATAATTCTTCAATTTCTTTGATGGTTTGATGACTTGGGGTTTTCCCTTTTAATTTTCTTAACAGTTTCGAGGTGACGACATAAGCGACGTAATCAACGAAACCAATATCGTTGCCTCCAGTGCTTAAAAGCAGATAATCAATTGTTCGCCCGTTTAATACTTTTTTCAAGCTTTCAAGCTGGGGAGGCACTAATTTGTATTGATTGCCTTCTTTTAGTTCCTTAATTTTAGAAGACATAGTTTCAACAGGCGTTTCTGAAGCACTAATTATTTCATTGGTTTTCGCGCCTGAACAGGAATAACTGACAAAGGTGACGACTTCATGCGGGTTAGTAAGAGCCAGTCCAAGAGCGGTTTGAAATTGATAGGAATACATCGAACGATGGCAGCGCTGGTCAAGCCAGCCAACCTTGCTGGTTTTATCCTTGAGAGGTGATTTGCGTTTACCAAGCGGATAAAACAAATCTCCTTCATTTCTGCCTTGCCTAAACTCTCGCGGAATATCGGGGTTTCCCTCACCAGAGGCGAAAGAATCGCCTAATCCGACAATCAAAGTATTTTTGACCATTACCGGAATCGAGGCTAGCGGAGTTCCGTCCCCCTTTTTTACCCAAATTGTTAGTTCTAAGGGTTTCTCCAAATTAACCGGCACCAAAAACTCGACGCAATTGTTCTTATTGTACTTCGCTTGGCAAGGTTCACCTCTGCGCACCTCCCGCTCTCCGATAAACCAGTGAAGATCGTTGTTGTTTAGTGGTACCGGATTATTTAGCCAGACCCTGATATTCTGTGATTTCGGATGAAGATAGCCTTCGCAGGCTTTTTTAAATTCCGGATCTTTTTCAAATTCCCGAAATAACAAAGTTTGCGAATTCCAACAGGTTTTTTCGTGATTATTAGCCGCTAAATCGCTAAACCAGCCGAGATAGGACAATTTGAGCTGCTGTTTGTCCTTTGCTTGTAGTTCCGCCTTTATTTTATTTTGGCAGCGATAACGATTTTCTGATTTATTCTCAACTTCGCAAGCCTTTACTTTTTCCAAATCAGCCGTAACGCGCGCCTCGTCCTGTTTTTGCAGTTCTACACCTAAATTATAAATACTTTTGACCGAAAGGCTGCGGTAAACGTCACGCAGTTTGTCAATTGATTCCTGATGGTGAATAAAAGGAAACGGATTAACGACTTCCCATTCAAGCGTTTGTCCGGTGGCAGGTGTCGCAAGGTAAAGAAACACGATGGCTGAAGCAAGATAATTAAGGAAATCGCGGCGAGATGGTGAAGAAAATTTCATGAAATATCAAAATGCAAATTGGCTGATTGTTTTTAGAAAGAAAAAAAAACGGAAGCGGCTAACTAATGCAGCTTCCGTTTTTTTTCGTTACCGTCTTGTTTTGCGCCCGCGCGGAGAAGAGCGCTGTTGTTTACGCGGAGGACGAGGCGGTTGAACGCAAGCCGCCGGTTGTCCTTCAAGAGAGAGACTCTTATCTAATTCGGTATAATGAAGTTCAACCCGTCTATCCCAGCGGCGAGGATTTGCCCATTTATTTTTTCTGTTATCAGACAAAGCATTACGGTTTCCGCAATACGATCTATCACCGCAATTGAGAATTCCGCGATCATTGATTCGATTTTTAGCAGTTTCTCTTATCTTGGGGTCTGCCGATTGATTGTCTATTTCCTTTTTTAGCGCGTCAAGAACTACATTGATGCGCCACTGCGCGAGCTTATTGTTATCATAACCGCAAGTTTTTTCAATATCGGCGTATCCATAAATATAAAGGTTAAGTTCTGGATATTCGATAAGCTTCTTAGCAACTCTTTTGATTGTGTCTCTGTTGTAGTTTCCAACAATTGGCGGAACTTCACCTTCTTTAAAGATTTTTTTATATTCTTCGTAAAAAGCGGAATAATCTGCTGAGTTTTCAGAAGGGTAAGGACCATCCGGGCGGGTTTGTTTGGTTATATCTTTTGTCCAATTTTCCGGCTCGCTATTTTCTGGGGAATCCGAATTTACTTTGATATTTGGAGTTGCAAACCCAAAGAATGTAACGCCGGCAGTTCCAGTTGGGAGAATAATAATAATCTTAAGCTCCGCACACTTGTTATTGTCCGAACAGTTTCCTGTTCCATTCTCATCTATAACTGAGGCGGTAACTTCTATTGTCTCACTATGTCGTAATTTGTTTTTGTATATAACCGGAATACATTCAGATTCATAATCGGTCAATCCATTTTTATTACAATTAGAAACATCTATTTTGTCAGATGACGATGAGTACCATGTCAACTTAAAGGGCGGCTTTCCGCTGATTGTAGCTTTGATTGCAGCCCTAGTGACTTCATCCTTCGGAACATTATATATAACGTCTTGAGTCGGCGGCGAAAGCGCAACTGTCGGCGGCGTCGGCGGCGGTCTTACTTCAATTAAAACGGGCGGCGTAGTTTTTTCACAAGACTCTCCATTAGAGAATGTGACATTGCCTTGTAGTGTTACCCAATAAAATCCAGTGTCAAGTCCAAACGTATTTAATTCATAAAGCTTGCTCTTATCATTACTCTCATTCTGCGTAATAGGTTTTAACTCAGTGATTTGTTTTATATTAAGCGATTCGGGCTGTTTCCTGTTGTCATAATCAAGCGGGCTAATTAAATTCGGAGGAGTATCGGCTTTTTCATCTTTATAATAAAATCTGGTTGGTAAAAAAGGTCGAGCAATTTTGGGATGATTTTCTATTGATTCGATTGGAAGAAAGAATTCACTCCATTTTTCATTAAATATATATATCTTTTCCCCTTTTTCGTTTGTGGTTTCTGTAATGTCAAAGTTGTCAGGCAATTTTGTGGTGGGATTAATTTTAGCCTCACGAATAATTGCACGCATAACTCCGGTGAATTTAACGTCTTTCAAATATTTTTGATCCCAATAGAGAGGTTGATGTTTTTCTTCGCGGACTTCTGAGATTTTGAATTGGCGGTAATTGGGATTTTTCCTTTTTTCTTCAAACTCTGCCAATGTTGGCGATTTTAAATTGTTCAGTGCTTCTGAATTTTCGAGTGCCGGCTGTTCAAATTTAGCTTCCCTTCCGAATGGAAACACTTTTAATAAAAGCCCTTTCTTATTTTCTTCTGTTTTGTTGACGGTAACAAAAACCTGTTCCGGCTTAAACGTAAAAACAAAATTGCTGTTGCTTGGTTTAATAATATTTACTGGTAAAGGCTTACTTTTTCCACGTTCGTCTGGCTGGCTCCAAATAAAGATTTTTTTTGCAGAATAAATATCTTTTATGTTTTTAGAGTTAATCTCTGAGTCAATCTCTGCTGTTTTAAAGCAGCCTTGTATAACTTCGGGGTTTTCTTCAGTCGGTTGTTGCTGAGCCGACGTAAAGCCTCCAAAAGCCAATAAAATAGTGATTAAAGTTAAGTAGCGGAATAAATTATTTTTCATGTTTTAGCACCCAAAAACTCATAACTCTCACAAATAAGAACAATTAGACACCTCAAAACAGCTTTTTACGTTTGGTTCTTGTTTTATTCTGAACAAATAATAAAAGCATTTGCGCAGAGAGGTGCATGGAACAAAGTGGAATGCTAAAGCTTTCTTTGATTTCCCTTTATTCAACAGATTGTTTTAATTATTTATACTACTTCCAGTCAAAGTTTAGAGAAGCAAATTAAACCAGATTGGAAATTAAGGACTAACAAAAATTCACTAGCAAAATTAACACAAAATAATCTATTGTCAACTACTTTTTTTGCTCGCTAAATTTCATTTGTAATGAAAAGATTTTCGTTATATAACGCACGAAAAATGCCTTTTATTTATACAGTGTAAAGTTTCTTTATATAGTTTTATCTTTTTTATAAAATTGTTGAGGAAAAAGTTAATGAATAAAGAAGTAACGTATATGCCACAAGTGCTTAATTTATTTGTGACTAAACTTTTTATTGTAATTTGATTCTTCCAATTATTCTTCAATCTCAAACATTGATAAAACATTGCTGAGCGAGAGAACTTGTTCGACTTTCGGCGGCAGATTCTTCAGTTTCAAATTACCGCCCGCGTTGTTAAACTTTGCGGCGGCGTTAATCAATTCGCCGACGCCGCTCGAATCAATGTATTTGACTGAGGCGAAATTTATCGTCACCCGGTTTTTGTCCGTTTCCGCCAAACGGCGCAGCGCAGAGCGCAGTTCTGCGGCGCCGCTGCCTAAAACGACGCTGCCTTCCAAATCCAAAACTGTTTCGTCGCCGGTTTCGCGTTCTTTAATGTTTAGCATCTTGTAGAAAATTCCTTTTTATAAACTTTTAAACTCTTGTACTTTTATTCTATCCGACAAACCTAGTCAAGACCTCATCTTGTTGAAATCCAAACGAATCAAATCTGCCGCAAAAGAGAAAAAGCATTTAAAACGCGGCTTTTTTGTTATAGTTTAGATA
>DASWLV010000183.1:0-26510 GCA_036400075.1 Pyrinomonadaceae bacterium | reverse complement strand
GATATACAAATGACACTGCTGATTAATTTTGTTGCCTTGATGTTGATTCAAGAAAGCGGCGGAACACACTTTACAATTGGAGAAATGATTAAATCTTTGACTCCGGTAGGCTGGGGCGTTTTGATCATTCTTTTCCTGCAGTCGGTTTACGCTATCGCTATCGGCGTCGAAAGATTTTTAACATACCGCGCGGCGCGCGAACAATCACGTCAATTCGCTCCGCGAGTAGCTCAGGCTTTGAAAAATAATCGGATTGACGAAGCAATCACCATCAGCGACAAACACAAAAAATCGCATTTAGCGATGGTTGTTAATTCGGGGCTGCAAGAATTTAGAGCGCACGAAGACAACAATGATATTTCGGGCGACGAGATTGACGCCTCGAAACGCGCTTTGCAGCGTGCCATCGCAGTAAAAACCGCCGAACTCAAACGCGGTTTGTCGGCTCTGGCGACTATCGGTTCGACAGCACCGTTTACCGGTTTGTTCGGAACCGTGTTCGGAATTATCGGTGCGTTCCAGGGAATGAAAGACGCCGAATCCGCCGGTATCGCAGCCGTCGCGGGCGGTATTTCCGAAGCGTTGTTTACAACCGCGCTCGGTATCGGCGTGGCTGTTCCGGCGGTTTGGCTTTACAACTACTTCACCAATAAAGTGCAGGGTTTCGTCGTGGAAATGGACAACTCGGCTTCCGAACTGATTGACTATTTCATTAAACAACGCACCAAGCATTTGCCGCCGCAAAGCTAGGGGATTTTTTTAGCGGCGTTAGACGGCGGCAAGTGTCGGCGTCACAAACGCTGCGGAAGGAGATTTGAATTATGGGAATGAGTGCAGGCGACCAGGGTGATTTTAACGCCGAAATTAACGTAACACCGATGGTTGACATTATGTTGGTGCTTTTAATCATCTTCATGGTCATCACTCCGCTTTTGCAAAAAGGTGTTACGGTTTCGCTGCCGCGCGATATGAACAACCCGGAAGAAGACCAGGCGATTATTAAAGAAACTTCAGTCGTCATTTCGATTCCGACCAACGGTCAATATTACATCGGAAAAGAGCAGTATCCGAAAGACCAGATCGGGGAGAAACTCAAGAAATTGATGGAGCGCAAAGCCGAAGAGGAAAAAATTGTTTATATCAAAAGCGGTGTCGCCGTTGATTACGGTGAAGTCGTTGACGTTCTAAACACCATCCGCAAAGAGGGAATTGAAAGAGTCGGTCTGGTTGCGGATAAAAAGAAAGGTCCGGCAGGAGCTTCTTAAAATCAATTTTTTGAGGACAAATCAGCAGCGGGCGTAAAATAAATTTAAGTTTTGCGCTCGCCGTTTGAAAGGGATAAAAAAATTATGGCAATGTCAACATCAACAAGCGATGATGCAGCACCATATATCAACATTACACCGTTGATTGATATTTTGCTGGTGCTGTTGATTATCTTTATGGTTATCTCACCGCTCAAACCGACACGGTTTGAAGCGAAAGTTCCGGCTGAGCCGGATCCAAATGATCAAACGGTTGCAAAACCAAATCCTAATACGTTGTTGGTTGAAGTAACCAAAGATCAAAAAGTTCTTTTAAACAGGGAAGAAATGGGATCGTTTACAGATCCCAGCCAGCTTGGCACAACTCTCTCTGAAATTTTTAAAAGGCGGACAACTCAGGGTATTTATCGTACAGGCAGCACTTCTGAAATTGAAAAAACCGTTTTTGTAAAAGCGCCAAAAACTCTTCGCTATGGTGATATGGTCAGAGTTATTGACACAATCAAAGGCGCGGGTGCAACTCCTATTGGATTGCAGGTTGATGATTTAACCCAGTAAGTTAAAGCGGCGATGCATCTTAAATGCCGCCGCTTAAAAAAATAAAATCACGGAGTCAGAAAAATGAAAATCTCTCGCGTAGGGATATTACTTTTAATAATCACGGCAGTCATTTCAAACACCGGCTGCTCGATGGTCAATCGCGTTTTTGCCAGAAACCAATTAAACGACGGCGCTAAGGCATACAAAGAGCGCAAATTCGACGTTGCCGAACAACATTTTCGTCGTTCGCTGGAATTAAATCCGAATGATTTAATTGCCGAAAAATTTTTGGCGCGCACTCTGCATCAACAATTTCTGGCAAATCGCACGCAGAATGCTCAAAAAGGCGAGCAGGCAATTGAGATTTACCAGCGGATGTTGGAGCAAAACCCAAACGACGAAGATACGAATCGAGCAGTTTCAAATCTGATTGAGCTTATCAGAGGTCAGGATGCGCTTGTCCAATGGATGACAAAGCGTTCCGGCAACGCACAGGTTTCACCGGAAAATCGTGCCGATGCTTTCACTTCGCTTGCCAGCAAGCAATATAATTGCGCAAACGACATCACCGAGCTGACAAAGCAAACGGTTGTTAAAGAAGGAAAGGCTTCATTCGCTTTCAAAAAGCCGGAAAATCCGGCGGATTTTGATAAGGCGAGACAATGTACAGAAGAAGGAACACGTTTGATTGATCAGGCGTTGGCTTTAAATCAAAACAACGATTCCACCTGGTCTTACAAAGCCAGCCTTCTCGTTCAGCAAGCGCGTCTTGCCGAAATGGAAAACAAGATGCCTGAAAGAGACCAGTTTATGAAACAATCTGATGAAGCCAAAGCCAGATTCCTCGCTTTAAGCGAAGAAAAAGCCAGAAAGAAAGCCGAAGAAGAGGAACGCAAAAAAGCTGAAGCCGAAAAAAATAAATAATCGGCGGCTAATTTGTTAAAATTTAAAGGTGATGCTTGCTCTTGAAGCGCAGGCATCACCTTTATTACACTTCAGCAACTAAAAAGAGTCGGGCGACTCTGGCAAGTCTAGCGAGTCATCAGAATTAAATTCAAATTGACTCGCTAGACTTACCAGACTCAATAGACTTGCTAGACTTAAAAAAGGATGATTCGCATCGAGCAAATAATGGAAAAAGTGCAGCAGCAGCATCCAAAAGCTGATTTGGATTTGCTGCGCCGGGCGTACTTTTTCTCAGCGCTGCACCATAAAGGGCAAGTGCGCGCTTCGGGCGAGCCTTATCTTGTACATCCTTTGGAAGTTGCCAATATTCTGGCTGATATGCGGCTCGACGAAGTTTCGGTGGCGACAGGTTTACTGCACGATGTGGTCGAAGATACGCTGGTTGATCTCGAAACTTTGCGACAATATTTCGGCAACGAAGTCACGACTCTGGTTGACGGATTGACGAAAATCGCGCATATTTCAAACCTTTCCAAAGAAAAACAGCAAGCCGAAAACGTGCGGAAAATGGTTCTGGCGATGACGACCGACGCTCGCGTCGTTCTGATTAAGCTCGCAGACCGCCTGCACAATATGCGGACGCTGCATTACGTCAAACCGGAAAAACGCCAGCGCGTTTCGCAGGAAACTCTGGACATTTACGCGCCGATTGCGCACCGTCTCGGAATGGGAAAAATCCGTTCCGAGCTGGAAGATTTGGCGTTTCGCTATCTTTACCCCGAAGATTATCATTCGCTTTCTTTGCAAATCGAAGCCCGGCGGGTTGAGCTGGAAAATTTGCTCGAAAAAATCAGCGACCGAATCGAAAAAGAATTAAACGCCGCCGGCGTCAAGTTCGACCGCATCGAAGGTCGCATCAAACGTCTCTTTTCGCTCTGGCGCAAAATGAAAAAGCGCAAAGTGACGCTCGAACAGGTTTACGATTTGATCGCCGTTCGCGTCGTCACGCCGAGCGAGATTCATTATTGCTATGCGGCGCTCGGCGTGATTCATAACACCTGGCATCCGGTTCCGGGACGCATCAAAGACTGGATTGCGATGCCGCGCGACAATCTGTATCAATCGCTGCACACTTCGGTCGTCAGCGACATCGGGCAGCCCTTTGAGGTGCAAATCCGAACCGAAGAAATGCACCAAATCGCCGAAGAAGGCGTCGCCGCGCACTGGAAATACAAAGGCGGAAAACTCGGCAAACGGACGGACGACGAAAGCTGGAGCAGTCTGCGCGCGATGATTGAAAAGTTGCTGCTGCCGCTCGTCGAATCAACGCAGGAAGCCGATGATTCTGAGGAATTTATCGAGTCTTTAAAGCTCGATTTGTATCCGAAAGACGTTTACGCTTTTACGCCGATGGGCAAAGTGATTCAGCTTCCGCGCGGCGCGACGCCGATTGATTTCGCTTATGCGATTCACTCGGAAGTCGGGGAAACCTGCACGGGAGCGAAAATCAACGGGCGAATTGTGCCGCTGCGGACTCAGATTCAAAACGGCGATGTCATCGAGATTTTGCGAAATCCGAATTCGCATCCTTCGCGCGATTGGCTGAATTACGTCGTTACCTCGCGCGCCCGCAACCGCATCCGGCATTGGATTGCCGAGCAGCAGCGAGTCGAATCAATCGAAGCCGGGCGCAAGCTGCTTGAAAAAGAAGCCGCGCGTTATCAAATTGCGCCGAAAAAACTTTTTGATGAAAACGGCGAATTAAAGCGCGTTGCGAACGAATACGGTTTGAGCCGGTCGGAAGATTTGTTGGCGCAAATCGGCTATGGAAAACTTATCGCGCGCAACGTCGTCGCTAAATATCTCGGCGCGGAAAAATTCGACCAGCTCGACCCGGAAAAAAGCAGCGCCGCAGCCGCAGCTCTCAGAAATGGAGTTCGCTCTGTTAAACGAATGATCGGGCTAGCGGACGACGCAATCATCGTCAAAGGCGTTGATGATTTGCTCGTCAACCGCGCGCGCTGCTGCAACCCTTTGCGCGGCGAGCAGATTATCGGTTATGTTTCGCTCGGCAAAGGAATAGTCGTTCACACGAAACGCTGTAAAAACGTGCAGTCGCTAATGGTGAACAAAGAGCGAATCGTCGAAGTCGAATGGGCAAGTAGCAACGGCGACAAAAAAGAAGCGTTTGCCGTTAAATTGCTGGCGATTACGGAAAATCGCACCGGAATGATTGCCGGAATTACCGGCGCAATCGCGGATATTAAAACCGGAATTCGCAATGCATCCGCAGTGGTTTCTCAGGACGACCGCGGGCATATCGAAATTACGGTCGAAGTTTTCGACGTGAAACATCTCGACAAAGTTATCAGCGCCGTCAAAACCGTTCCCGGCGTGATTGATGTCGAACGCCTTAACAATGCTTAAAAAGTATAGTGAGTCTGGCGAGTCTAGCAAGTCAATTTGAATTTAATTTTCTTTTGACTTGCCAGACTCGCGGCACTTGCTAGACTCGCCAGACTCTCATTTGTTACAATTTATCTTTTGTTCATTGAGCAAGATTCTTGTTTGTAGGTGTCATTGTGGAAAATCAAGCGGAAAATAAAACAAATCTGGCTGTTGGCGCAGTCAATTTTGAAAAATCGGTTCAAAAAGAAATAGTGGCTACGGAAAATGCTCCGGGTGCAATCGGACCTTATTCGCAAGCTGTTAAAGCGGGCGACTTTGTTTTCCTTTCCGGGCAAATTCCAATTGATCCGGCGACCGGAAATTTTGTTTCCGAAGATGTTGCCGAGCAAACCGAGCAGGTTTTTAAAAATCTGAGCGCGGTTTTGGAAGCAGCGGGAAGCAGCTTGAAAAATGTGGTGAAAACGACGGTTTTTCTCGCCGATATGAACGATTTCGCCAAAATGAACGAAGTTTACGCCCGTTATTTTACGGAAAACTATCCGGCGCGGGCGACGGTTCAGGCGGCGCGGCTGCCGAAAGACGCGCGCGTCGAGATTGAAGCAATCGCGCTTCTGAGCGGTTGGCGACTCGGCGAGTAACAAATGAAAAGTCGGATGCCAAAATAAAATCCGGCATCCGACAAACCAATTGACCGATTTGCAAATCTAAGAATTTAAATTGCTAAACGGCTTTGACAATTTTTCCGGCTTTAATGCACCGAGTGCAAACCTTCATTCGTCCGTTATTACCATCGTTCAAACGGACGCGAATGGATTGCAGATTCGGGTTAAAGCGACGACGAGTGCGGTTGTTGGCGTGCGAGACATTATTACCGAACTGCGGTCCTTTGCCGCATACTTCACAACGTTTTGCCATAGTTATTATTACCTCCAAGATTATTATTGACGGGGTGGCATCACACGGGACGACAGCCGACAAACTCAAAAACACAATTTATAGCAAATAAAATTTGCTTTGGTCAAGCGCGCTCCGTCGCGCACAAGAGTTTTACACAGTTATTTTTGAAGGAGTAGAAAATCTACAGTGCAGAAATCATATTTAGTTTTATCAACAATTCTGGTTGCTTTGGCGGGAGTTTTTTCAACAGCTTGCGATTCGACCGTTGGCAGCGCAGGCGGCGCAGGGGCTGATTCAGCCGCGACGGTTAATGGAAAAGCGATCAAAAACGAAGAAGTCGAAAAAGTCATCAAACAGCAGTTTCAAGGGCAGGAATCGAAGCTCTCGCCGCTGGAACTCGCTCAAGCCCGTTTGCAAGCTCTGGACGGCATCATTCAGCAGGAAGTAATGGTGCAGAAAGCCGAGAAAGAAAAAGTCCAGATTTCAGATGAAGAAATCACACAGGCTTTGAATGAACACAAACAACAGAGCGGCGTGACTGTTGACGAATACAACAAGCGGATGCAGGAAGCCGGCGAAAATGAAGCCTCCTGGCGCGAAAAAATCAAAAAGCAATTGATGATTAAAAAGCTCGCCGAGAAACTTGCCGCTTCGGTCGAACCGCCGAAAGATTCGGAAGTCGAAGCGTTTTTCAAAGGCAATCCCGAATTGTTCAAAAACAAACGCGGTGCTTCGTTTGCGGCGGTTGTGATTGACCCGAAAGGAAACGGGCAAACCACGAAAACGCCTCAGGAAGCGGAGATCAAAGTCAAAGAAGTCGGACAAAAGCTGACCCAGCCGGGAATTGATTTCGCCGAAATCGCCCGCCAGTACAGCGAAGACCCGCAAACGGCGGCGCGCGGCGGCGAATGGCAGTTTTTAGCCGAAGACGAAATGAAACAGTTAATGACGCCCGAATTGACCGATTTTATTATGAACAAAATGACGGTCGGACAAGTCGTGCCGCGAATTGTTCCGGCTGAAGGCAAATTGCTTTTCCTGAAACTGACGAGCCGTAATGAAAAAGACGAAGATTTGACGCTCAACAGCCCAAACGTCAAAGGGCGCGTCATTGAGCTTTTAACCGGCGCGAAAAAACAGCTTTTGAGCGCTGCTTTTCAAGCGCGTTCTTTGGATGAAGCGCGAGTTGAAAACTATTTGGCAAAACAAATCGTTGACAACCCGAACAGCTTGAGCGGAGCGCGTCCGGCTGACCCGAACGCAGGCGCGTCGCCCGCCGCTTCTCCGGCAGCCTCGCCTGACATCTCCCCGGTTGCAAACGCAAACACTGCGGCAAGCCCGGCAACAAGCCCGGCTGCCAAAGGAAGCGCTAATCCGGCGAGAAGATAACAACTGGTTTAAAAAGGGAGAAGAGGAGAAAAGGAGAAGAGGATAATTTATCTTCGTCTCCTCAACTCCTCTTCTCCCTTTCTCCTTTTCTCTTTTTCTCTTTTTCTCTTTTTCTTTCAGCAGATGCTTTTCCGGCTTTCAGAAATAAATAAATCTTACGGCGGGCGAGAAATCTTGCGCGGATTGTCTTTTCAGGTCAACCGCGACGAGAAAATCGGATTGGTCGGACGCAACGGCGCTGGCAAAACTACTGTTTTTCGGGTGCTTTCCGGTGAAGAAGCCCCCGATTCCGGCGAAGTCATCAAAGCAAACAATCTCAAGCTAGGATTTTTGGAGCAGCACGTCGAGTTTTCCGCCGATTTGACGGTTCATGAGGCAGCGCTCTCGGCATTTGAAAAACTGCAAAATATAGAAATCGAAATGCGGCGGCTCGAAACTGCGATGTCGGAAAATCCGCCGGATTTGGATAAAGTTCTCGAAAAATACAGCGCGCTTCAGCACGAATTTGAACGCGAAGGCGGTTTTGAATACGCCGCCCGCGCCGAAAGCGTTTTGCAGGGTTTGGGATTCGACCGCGAAATGTGGAATCAAACGGCGGATAAACTCTCCGGCGGTCAGCGAAACCGCCTCGGTTTAGTCAGATTGCTGCTCGCCGAACCCGACGTTTTGCTGCTCGACGAGCCGACAAACCATTTGGACGTAAATTCGGTAGAATGGCTCGAAGAATTTTTGCAGACTTACGCTTCGTCATACATCGCCATCAGCCACGACCGCTATTTTCTCGACCGCGTTTGCAATCGAATCATCGAAATCGAACACGGGAAAGCCGTCAGCTATTCGGGAAATTATTCCGCGTTTTTGATTGAACGCGAAGAACGACGCGAAGCGCAGCGGCGCGCGTTTGAAAATCAGCAGCAATTAATTGCTAAAACCGAAGACTTTATCCGCCGCAACATCGCCGGTCAGAAAACTAAAATGGCGAAATCCCGCCGGAATATGCTCGAACGCCTGGAGCGCGTTGATACTGTTTCCGTAGATAAATCCGCCGGAGATTTTAAATTAAAAAACGTCGAGCGCGCCGGAAACAACGTTTTGATGGTGGAAGATTTGATCGTCGGATTCCCGGATAAAACGCTCGCCGAAAATATCAATTTCACTTTGCGGCGCGGCGAATGTCTGGGGATTATCGGGGCAAACGGGACGGGTAAAACCACCTTTCTGAAAACTGTTCTGGGCAAACTGCGCCCGCTCGACGGCGAAGCTCGCTGGGGAACGAAAACCGAAATCGGTTATTACGCGCAGCAATTAGACGACTTGGACGACCGCAACGAAATCATTATGGAATTGCGCCGCGTCGCCGCTTCGACTGTGACAAACGGCGAACTGCGTTCGTTTTTGGGCAAATTTTTGTTTACGGGCGAAGATGTTTTCAAACGAGTCGGCAATCTTTCCGGCGGCGAAAAGGGAAGGCTCGCGCTCGCCAAATTAATTTATACCGAATGCAATGTTCTGGTGTTGGACGAGCCGACGAATCATCTCGACATTCCATCGCGCGAAGCTCTCGAAGCCGCGCTCGAAGCATATCCCGGCACGATTTTGACCATCAGCCACGACCGTTATTTTCTCGACCGCGTGGCAACGCAGATTTTATTCTTCGACGGGAAAGGCAAAACCGAGCATTACAACGGAAATTACTCCGAATTCCACGAATGGCAAGCAGCAGCCATCAGTCATCAGTCAGCCGCTGAAAGCGAAAAAGTCAAAATCTCTCAACCCGGAAAAGAAAAACAACAAACGGCGAAGAAGGAACAACGAATTAAAACAAAACTCCGCGCGCCGGAAATCATTGAAGAGGAAATTGCTGCGATAGAAACCAAACTAGTTTCATTGACTTCGCAAATGAGCCAGCCGGAGATTGCTTCCAATCCGCAAAAATTTACTGAAATCAGCGCGCTTTATCAAAAAGCCGAGAGCGATTTGGAGAAGCTGATGGAAGAATGGGAAATGTCTTCAACTACGGTTGGGTAAAAGTTGGAGAATTATACAAAAATAAAAATAGAAGTTCCGTTACCTAACGGAACTTCTATTTTTATTTTTGTATTACAAATCAGCTTGGTTTATATGTCACCGCATCCGATATTCTTCGTTAACAATTACGGACAGGGCGAACCAAGCGCGAAAACGCAACGAGTTGACCAAATGAAATCCGGGTTGCTCGCTGAATTAACGACGGGCGTGGTCGTTGTTTCGAGCGGCGTGATCGGGCGCAAACCATAAAGCCGCCATTTGCCCATTTGCGTTTCGTCGAAGGCGACGAATTTTGCCCTCGAATTTCCCGTAAAAGTGTAATCGGCGAGCGCGTGAAGCCTGCGCCAAACGCCCCAATAATCGAACGCATTGATTTCGGCTTCGTTGCCGCGATTGCCCGTGACCGGAATTCCGTGTCCGGCGGGCAGCAAACAGGTTGTCTGCGCCGCGCGAATCACTTGCCAGCGTTTTTCCGTGATTTGCGGCAGTCTGTTCCAAATGTCGTTGACGCCTATTAAATGCTGATTCGTTTCATCGTCCCAATAAACCTGCACAATCAATTTCGCCGAAGCCGGGATTTGCTCGTAATTTGTTCCCCACGAATACCAGGGAGCCATCGAAAACATAAACAAGCCGTTTGTGCCCCAACCACTAGAAACTCCGCGCCGCGCAAGCTCCGGCACAGCGCCCGCGCCATAGCTGTGTCCGGCAAAACCTACGCGCGTCGTGTCCAAAACATTGCCGAACTGCTGTACTGCGGCTTGAAAACCAGCCCACATTTGTTGATAACGCGCCGTGTTGCTCGTCAAAAGAGTTGCCGTGTAAGGCGCGAAAACAACCGCGTAGCCGTTGCTCGCAAGCTGCCGCGAAAGCGCGTCGTAATATTGAAAATCCGTCCCGCCGAAACCGTGCGCGAAAAAGATTACCGGAACGCGCGCTTGCGCCGAAGCATGTTCCGGCAAATAAACCGAAACCGGAGCGGGCGCGTTCGCTTTGGGATTGGTGATTGATTGGAGCGTTACGGCAAATTGTCCGGCACTGCCGTAATCTCCGCGCGCGGGCAAAGTCGTGACTTTCAGATTTGTGCAAAGCGGAATCTGCGCTTTGATTGCGGAAACGAAAAACAGCAAAAATGTCAGACAAATGAGTGAGAAAAGATTTTTAATCATCGGTTTTTATTGTATTTACTCAACAGCTCCGCAATCGTTTTCTCGATACGGCGAGTTCTGGTTTCCGCCCTTTTCGATTCTTCGATTGCATTTACAAATTCTTTTTTGTGAGTATAACTTATTCGCTCCCAGATTTCTTGAGCCGGTTGATTGTCATCCAAAGCCGCAAGCAAATCGGCTGGCGCTTCAATCAATCTCGGCGCGGTGTCACGTTCAATTTCAATCCGCACCGTATCGCCCGCTTTCGCATTCGCCTCTTCGCGCAACTCGCGATTAACGACCATAAATTGTTCGCCGTGCATTCTGAAAATAGTGCTCCGAAACGCCGCGCCGTTGATTGTTCCGCAAACCGGAACTCTTTTAGCGCCGAAAACCGTTTCCACATCAAAAGGAAATTTGATCGCTGTTGCCGAGCTGTTATTGTAATCTGCAATCAATTCGGTTTCAAAAATTTGTTTGTCAGCCATAGTTTCTCCAATTTTGCGTGCGATTTCGGACTGTTGTAAAACAAAATCAACGATAAAATTACACGAAATATTATTTGTTACAAATTATGAAAATTAGAAAAGCAGTTTTTCCAGCCGCCGGACTCGGCACCAGATTTTTGCCCGCAACAAAAGCGTCTCCGAAAGAGATGCTCCCGCTTGTTGACAAGCCACTGATTCAATACGGAATCGAAGAAGCCGTCCAGAGCGGAATCGAATCAATTTTAATTATCACGGGGCGCGACAAATCGGCGATTGAAGACCATTTCGATATTTCCTACGAGCTTGAACAAACTCTGCGCGAGCGCGGAAAACACGAGCTTGTCGAACAAATGCGAGCTGTCGCTGATCTCGCGCACATCGTTTACACGCGCCAGAAACAACCGCTCGGTCTGGCGCACGCGATTTATCAGGCGAAAGATTTCGTCGGCGACGAGCCGTTTGCCGTGATGCTCCCCGATGATATTATGGACGGCGAAACGCCCGCTTTGCAGCAGTTAATCAACGCCTACGAAAAATACGGCGCGTCGGTCGTCGCCGCAATTCAAATTGACGACGAGACGATTTCGCGTTTCGGCGTGATTGCGGGCGATCAAATCGAACCGGGCGTTTTCAAAATCAGCGATGTCGTCGAAAAACCGAAATACGAAGAAGCGCCGTCAAATATGGCTGTCATCGGACGCTACGTTTTTGAGCCGGAGCTGTTCGGCGCGATTGAAAAAATCAAACCCGGCGCGGGCGGAGAATTACAAGTCGCCGATGCAATGCGGATTTTGCTCAAAGAAGGCTATCCGTTTTACGCCGTGACGCTCGATGCGACGCGCCACGACGCAGGCGACAAACTCGGTTTTTTAATTGCAACGGTAGAATTTGCTTTAAAACGACCTGATCTCGCGCCGGAGTTTCTTGCGTATCTAAAATCGCTGAAATTATAAGCTTGTCACATTCTAAAAATAAAATGCCTCAACTGCGGTTGAGGCATTTTATTTTTAGAATGTCAAAAAAGAAAAATCTTATGGTTTAGAGGCGGTCTTTAACCGCCGCTTCTTAAATATCCGATATTTGGCGGTCAAAGACCGCCTCTAAACAAATTCTTTTTCGCACGGGCGGTTTTCGCGTTAAAGCAATGTATCGGTTAAACTTGAGTTGGTTGTATGAAAGACCGCGAATCTGTAAAAGCAAAAAAGACAAGACGTTCGACAATCGTTTTTCTCGGCGCGTCGGTTTTCGTTTTGCTGGCGGCTCTCGTCCTGCTGCAATCAACGGCGGTCTGGCGTTTTCTTCAAATTGAAAGCGCAAGCGACACTTTGATTTTATACGCGCTTTCCTCGCTCAATTTTTTCGCTTTTATCATTTTCGCTTTTATTCTTTTGCGAAGCATCGCGCGCCTTTCGCGCGAGCGGCGGGCTTTAAAGTTAGGCTCGCGCCTTAAAACCCGCTTGTTGGTTTATTTCGTCGCAGTCAGTTTGCTGCCGATTGTGGCAATGGCGGCTTTTTCTTTTTTGTTTTTAAACCGCACGCTCGAAAAATGGTTTAGCGCCCTGCCTGAAACCGTCATTCGCGAAGCGCGCGACGTGCAGACAAAAGCAATCAATGAGCGCATTCGTCAATTCAACGAAAAAGCCGTTTTGTTTGCGGCGCTCGTTGAATCGAAAAATGAGATCAACGAACAGGATTTACGCGCAAATCTGACGCGCGCCAATTTTTCCGGCGTCCAAATCGAAGCGCCGAACGGCATCGTTCTGGCTCGCGTCGCCGCAGAGGATTTGCCCGTCGAACAGCAGCAAAAACTGCGCGCAGTTTTAACGCAAAACCCGAACGCGGCAGAATTACAGGACGGAATCGGTTTTGACGCCGCAGACGTTTTTTTGTCGGACGGCAGGCGTTTGCGCGCGGTTTCGGGCTGGAACAGCGAAGCTGCATTTAGTCGGGAAATTTCCAATTCGCCGTTTGAATTTGAAAGCTTGAAACAACGGCAATTGGAAGCGCGATGGCTCGGTTTTTCAACTTTGAGCCTGCTCACATTTTTGCTGATTTTCGCCGCGTCCTGGGTGGCTTTTCATCTCGGCAGAAGCTTGACTCTGCCGATTCGCGCTCTCGGCGAAGGATCGAAAGAAATCGCGCGCGGAAATCTTCAACACCGGGTTGAAGTTCTAGCCGAAGACGAGCTTGCCCTGCTCGTCGAATCGTTTAATCAAATGGCGGCTGATCTGGAAAACAATCAACAACGCCTCGAAGAACGCCGCCGTTACATAGAAACCGTTTTGCAGTCGCTTTCGACCGGCGTCGTTTCGCTCGACGCCGAAAACCACGTGACGACGCTCAACGCCGCCGCGCGCTCAATGCTGCGGCTAACGGAAAAAGAAACCGAAACTCTGTTTTTATCCGATTTGATTGCCGATGAAGATTTCGCCCGCATCGAAAAATTGATCGCGCGCGCGCGCCGTCTGGGGCACGCTTCCGAGCAAACCGTTCTAATGAGACAAATTGCGGACGGAAACGGCTCGGTGACGGAAAACGGCAGCTTGCCGGTTGCGCTGACGGCTACCGCTTTGCGCGAAACGCCCGGAAAAAACGTCGGCGTTGTTTTGGTGATTGAAGATTTGTCCGAACTGCTTTCCGCACAGCGCGCCGCCGCCTGGCAGGAAGTTGCCCGCAGAATGGCGCACGAAATCAAAAATCCTTTGACACCGATTCAACTTGCCGCCGAACGAATCTCAAAACGCTTTAACGGGAAACTCCAAAGTCCAAACGGCAACGAACAACGAACAACGAACAACGAACAAACGACGAAAGTCGTTAAAGAAAGCACCGAAACGATTTTGCGCGAAGTTGACGGTTTGAAATCAATGGTCAACGAATTTTCGCATTTTGCGCGCTTGCCGCACGCAAGACTGGAAAACGGTGATTTGAATGAAATCGTTCGGCAGACGGCGGTTTTGTACGAAGACCGTTTGGCAGAGGTGAGGCTTGAAACTG
Source organism: Pyrinomonadaceae bacterium (assembly GCA_036400075.1). Lineage (GTDB taxonomy): Bacteria > Acidobacteriota > Blastocatellia > Pyrinomonadales > Pyrinomonadaceae > JALZCH01. The sequence goes on along the minus strand of DASWLV010000183.1, from coordinate 12,443 downwards.
ATTTGCAAGACGATTTACCGCCCGCAATGCTCGATGCCGAGCAAATGCGGCGGGTTTTCGTAAATTTAATTGACAATGCGCTCGAAGCCTTCGACGGCGGGCAAAACGAAAAGCGAATTACAATCAAAACTTTTTACGACTCGGCGCGAGATTTGCTAATCGCCGAAATTTCGGACAACGGACGCGGAATTTCCGCAATGGATTTTTCCAAACTTTTTCAGCCTTATTTTTCGACCAAAGGGCGCGGAACGGGTTTAGGCTTGGCAATCGTCCAAAGAATTGTTCAAGAACACGGCGGACGCATTAAAGCAATTGCAAATCAACCCAGCGGCGCGAAATTTATTGTAGAATTGCCTTATTCTCAGTGAAAGGTTGTCGGGAAAATGACCAAAACGCTAGCTCTGGAAATTATCGAAACGCTCAAAACTCTGCCGCCCGAAAAAATTGCCGAAGTGAGAGATTTTGCGTTATTTTTGCGCGAACAGCATAACAAAACACAAAATATTGATTATAGCGATGAATGGACTGATGAAGATATGCGAGACGCGACAACCGCTTCGCTCCGATATGCCGATGAGTTTGAAAACGAGGATGAACAATGAAAGCCGGAACAGTGGTTATTTCCTCATTTCCGGGTATAGCTGCAACAAAACGCCGCCCATCCGTTGTAATTTCAGCGGCAGCTTATCATACCGAAAGACCTGATGTAATTTTGGCGCTGATTACAACAAACATTACAAGCGCAGTTAAAACTACCGATTACATTTTACAGGATTGGTCTGCGGCAGGTTTAAACCGCCCGTCTGCTGTTCGGGCTTTTCTTTTTACATTGCCTGTTAGTGAAGTTACGCAAATCGGACAACTCTCAGATCGCGATTGGGCTGAGGTACAAAATCGTTTGCGGATTGCTTTGGAAGTTTAATGACAAATTCGATTCTCATTGTTGACGACGAGCGCGGAATTCGTGAAACTCTGCGCGGCGTTTTGGAAGACGAAAATTTTGAAGTCGAAACCGCTAAATCGGGCGAAGAGGCTTTGGAAACGGTCGAACGGCAAAATTTCGCCTGCATTTTGCTGGACGTTTGGCTGCCCGGAATTGACGGGCTCGAAACGCTCGCTAAACTGCGAGAGCTTGGAAACGACGCGGCGGTTGTGATGATTTCCGGTCACGGAAACGTCGAAACGGCGGTGCGAGCGACAAAGCTCGGCGCTTTTGATTTTCTGGAAAAGCCTTTGTCGAGCGAAAAAACAATCGTCACGGTCAAAAACGCGATCAAACAGCGCGAGCTTCAACGCGCCAACCGGCAGCTTCGACAATCTCTGGCGGAAGAATATGCGATGATCGGCGATTCGGTGGCGATGCGCGCTCTTCGCAAACAAATCGAACTCGTCGCTCCGACCGACGGCAGAGTTTTGATTACGGGCGAAAGCGGTACGGGAAAAGAGCTTGTCGCACGGGCGATTCACGCGCAATCGCGTCGCGCCGCCGCCGCATTTGTCGAAGTAAATTCCGCCGCGATTCCCGAAGATTTGGTCGAATCCGAGCTTTTCGGTCACGTCAAAGGCGCTTTTACGGGCGCGGCAGCGACAAAAAAAGGCAAGTTTGAACAAGCCGACGGCGCGACGCTATTTCTGGACGAAATTGGCGATATGTCGCCGCGCGTGCAGGCGAAAATGCTCCGCGTTTTGGAAGAACAGCGTTTCGAGCCGGTCGGCGGCAACGCGCCAATCAAAGTTGACGTGCGCGTGATTTCCGCGACAAATAAAGATTTGCACGAGTTGATCGAATCGGGCTATTTTCGCGCCGATTTGCTGTATCGGCTAAACGTAATTCCGTTCCAAATCCCGCCATTGCGCGAACGACGTGAAGACATCGCGCCATTGCTCGAACATTTCAACCGCAAATTTTCCGCCAAATACGGCAAATCCGCGAAAATCTTTGCCGAAGACGCCATCGAACGGCTCACTGATTATTCGTTTCCCGGCAACGTCCGCGAGCTTCGCAACACAATTGAGCGCGTCGTGATTATGAATCAGAAACAAGCGATCACAGCAGACGAGTTGCCCGCGCTCGGAAACGACGCGGATGTTCCCCTCGTCTCATTTCGCTTTCCGACTTTTAAAGACGCAACCGACGCTTATCAACGCGAATTTATTTTGCGCAAGCTCGCCGAATCGGAAGGAAACGTAGCAAAAGCTGCCGAATTAATGGGCGTTGATCGCAGCCATCTTTATCGCCGGATGAAAACTTTGGGAATTAATATGGAAAAAATGAAAACAGAGATCTAGTGTTGGAATTGAGGCGGAGAGAGACTGTAAATTTCTTGTTATTTTTAAAAGGCTTTGTCTAAAAATTCTCGCGGCGTGATAATTTCTATGCGCTGAAAAGGATTTAAAACAAGCAAATCTTTATCGCCCGTAACCATAAAACCGGCATTGCCGCTTATTGCCAATTCAAGCAATTTGTCATCTTTCGGATCGCGGCAGATTGTAATTGTTTCGTTGATTTCAACCATTTCCGCAACTTTCAAAAAGCCGACCAGAAAACGCATTCTCTCATCGTGCGTAACATACTTATCAAATTTCGGGCGGCTGAAAACTTCGGCTAATTCGAGCAAGACTGGAACAGAAATTAAAACTGTTCCGTTATCGAGAAGTTTTTCAAAGGCTTGGCGCGGAACGCCGCCTAATAAAGCTGCGCTGACCAGAACATTATTGTCAAAAACTCCGGGCACTTATTTTTTACTCTTCGGCTAAAAGCGACTCCAAAATCTCCGGCGTCAAACCTCTGCTCTGCGCGTTGCTGCTGATTTCATCCATTGTCCGTTTCAAAGTATCAACATCGGCTTCGGCGTATTGTTTCAACCAGCTTCCAAATAAGGCTTGCAGTTTTTGTTTGTCGGTCTGCGGTGCGTCGTTGTAAAAACGAGCAACATCAGATTCAACTTCTAATGTGATGATTTCCGTTAACATAAAAACCTCAACAATCAACGCAATTTTAATCACACCATAGCTGAAAATTAACCAGAACCACTTCGGCTAACCAATTAGGCGGAATCTCGCGTCCGTCGTTAAATTGAAAATGACTTATTGAGCATATCTCCCTATTGAGATAGCTCTCAATAATTACTTTTTCACACCCTACCTTTACCATCGCAAACCGTACATTTGCCCGTTCCGCCGCATCTATCACAGCCTGACAAAAGACCCTTTCTGCCGCTTCCTTCACATTTCGAGCAGTTTCCTGTTCCTTTACAACCTTTGCATTCTTCCATTTTAATTTTCTCCTCTTATTTTTAATCAGTAGATTTCTGATGGCGGTGACCCGCTAAAAGAACTAATAAGTCTGAGGTCATCATCGAAAACTCCTGTTTGGCGACTTTTAAAAACCAACCATTTATGAGTACCATCAACCGAGATTGCCCAAAGTTCTTGAACCCATTGTTCGGCTGATCTTTGAACCGAAAAAATCAAACAACGGTCATCGGGTGCCCATCTAACATAAGCTATATGGAAATTTGGAAAATCAAATTCTCTATAGTTGCTTCCATCTGAATTTACTATACAAATAGTTCTAGTATTTTTTACACCTGCGATTTGGCTTGCGTCGTGCGAAAAGGTATAAGAAAAATGTTCTTCTATAAAATTTGAAAGAAATTCACTTTTTCTTATACCATTATGATTAGCAATAAATACTTCATAATCAAACTCTTTTTCAAAAAGAATTTCATTTGTAGATAACCATTGCGGATTAGTATAACCGCTTTCAGTTATTGCCCTTATTTGACCATTTGATGGATTAACAATACAGATTCGATATTCTTGTTTCTCATAATTGTAGTATTGATAAGCAATCTCATTTGAATTGGGAGCCCAAGTTGGAGCAGAAGCCGTAGCATCGTTATGATAAGCGATGGGCATTGCAGATTTCCCATTAGGGCGCATTACCCAAATACCATCATTATCAGTTTTATCTTCACGGGCTACAAAAGCAATCCAATTGCCATCAGGAGAACAAGCAACATCAGAACCACATCTAATTCTTTCATAAGACTTTCCATCAGGACTAAAAGAAAAAATATCACCAGTATCGCCACTTCGACCCATATATCCAACGAGGGAAAAAAATATGCGAAAATAAGAGTTACAAAGTAATGTATTTTCAGACGAATTAGACATAGAGTTCTCCAATCTTTCTATATGATTCGGGTAAGCATTCAAATTCCGTTTATTATAAGGAATCGGTTGGGATAATCCACTAATTTTGATGTATTATCACGAATCAGTATGGACAATCACCTTATAGACGGAAACAGTTTTAATACAATTCTCTTAAAAACACCAAAAAACTAGAAATATAATTTTAAAAAACTGCTTAAAATTATTCACCGGCAACTTTGCGTTGTTGTTGCGGGATTGCAAGCGGGAATTTGAGGGTGAATTTTGTGCCTTCGCCGGGGGCGCTTTCGACTTTTATGTCGCCGGAATGCTCCTGGATGATGCCGTAAGAAACCGCTAAACCTAAGCCAGTGCCTTTGCCAACCTCTTTTGTCGTGAAAAACGGGTCGTAAATTTTCGACAGATTTTCCGGTTCGATTCCGACGCCGTTGTCTGTGACTTCGACCGTTGCGCCGGTTTCGGTTTGGCGTGTGGTGATTTCGATTCTGCCTTGTTCCGTCACAATGGCGTCGCGGGCGTTGAGGATTAAATTGGTGAAGACCTGCTGCAATTTTCCGCCGCTGCCGTAAATCGGCGAAAGCAGAGGATCGTAATTTTTGACGATTTCGATGTGTCCTTTACGAAGCTGGACTTCGAGAAGCTGCAAGGTGTCTTCCAAAACTTTGTTGAGATTGATTTCAAAGAAATCGCCGCTGCTTCCGGCGCGCGAAAAGTTCAACAGGTTGCCGACGATGTTTGACGCGCGGTCGGTTTGTTTGGCAACTTTTAGCAGCAGGGCGTGTTTCGGATCGGTTTCGGGAATCATACTCAAAAGCATTTGCGTATAACTCGAAACTCCGGTCAAAGGCGTGTTGACTTCGTGGGCGACTCCGGCAGCGAGCATTCCGATGCTCGACAGTTTTTCGCGCTGCTGCAATTGTTCTTCAAGCGAGACGCGCGATGTCACGTCTTCCAAAACGAGAATCGCGCCGGTTCTTTCGCCTGCGGGCGAACGAAGCGGCGCGACCGCCGTGTTTAAAATAAACGATTTGCCGTCGCGGCGTTCGGCATAAACTTTATAGGCGTGGCGCACTTCGCTCAGATGCCAGCGGGTTTTGCCGAGTAAATTTGCGAGCGTGTCGGCGAAATCTTCGGCGAATAATTCTTCGACTTTGTTGCCGACAATTTGGTCGCGCTCAAGATTGAAAATCTGTTCGGCGGTCGAATTACAGCGCGTCACGCAGCCTTCGGAATCAACCGCGAGCAGAGCGACGTTGACCGATTCGACGATTGATTCGTTGAATTCTTTGAGCAGAGCCAACTCATCGTTGCGCTTCTGCTGTTCCTCGTAAAGCATGCTGTTTTCGATGGCGACGGCGATGTAACCGGAAATCGTCTGCAAAATGTCCAAATCTTCCGACGAAAGCAGCGAGCCGTCTCTGGTTCTGCCGAGACCTACGACGCCGATCATTCGCCCGCGCACGACGCACGGAACGTAATAATGCAATTCCTGTCGAATCAGCGCGGTTTCGCTATCCGCCAAATCAAAATCGTCGGCGCGGACAATGCTTCCTTGCGCCGAATGCGTGCGCACAAGCGAGCGAAAATCGGTCGGAATCCGGTAATATTCGGACAAATTAACCGAGCGAGCGAGCCGAAAACCGCCCGGAGTTTTTTCGTCCTCGATAAAAACCGCAACTTTTTCGACATCGAGAACCTGCTGTAAGCGGCTCATCAAAGCGTTTAAAAGCAAATCGAGCTGCGTTGTCGCTGACAGAGTTTTGCCGAAATCGAGCAGGCTGCGGCGCATATCATAGCGTTCGCCGTAAAAGAAACGGTCGGCACGCTCCTGCAAAAATTCTTTGAGTGGCGCGGAAAGCATCACAATCGCTGCCATCGCAATTACCGCGACGACCACTTTTGCGACAATTTCGGTTAAAGAGCCTTTAATGTTTAAACCGACGGAATTGCCCAATACGAAAAAGACGAAACCAAAGGCTACCGCGCCGATGAGGGTTGAAATCGAAAGCGTCGTCAGCGCGTAAACGGCTGCGTGACGCACCACAATGTCAACGTCCATCAGGCGGTAGCGCACAACGGAATGACCGAAAGTGAGGGGAATTAAGGCTAAAGGCAAAATCGCCAAGCTCGTCAGCCAATTTTCCTGTGGAAGATTGAGCGCGCTTTTGGTGATTTGATAGGCGATAATGGGAATCACCGCCGCAATTGAACCAGCCATCGCCCATTTCAAGCGCTGGCGGATGATAATTTGTTTGTTGCGAATGAAACGATAAATCAAAACGCCCGCGCCGACCGTCAAAGCGGCGACAAAATGCACAAACATCAAACGGTATAGAACCGTAAAAAAGCTCGTTCGCTCAAACCATTGATTGAGCGAGACAAGCGCGCTTTCTGAAATCGGCAAATTGCCGTAAATATAACTAAAAACGGAAGCGACGGAGAGCAAAATTGCCGGAACGTAAAGCAAAACGGTTTGCCAAGGTTTTTCCGCAAAATGCGTGCGAATCGGGTAAATCCAACAAAAATGGAGAAAAACGGGAGCGAAAAAGATAAACGCGAGGTCGTCAATAATGGCGACGGCGGCGTCGAAATCTTCAAACGTGCCGATTGGCTTTAAAATGTGAAACGCAAAAGCCGCCAGGCAAACCGCCGCGAAATGCAGCACGAACGGCGCGCTTCCGCCTTGTTTGAAAAGGACGAAAAAGCCTATGAAAAGATAAACCAGACCGACAAAAGCAAATGCCAAAAGGCTCGGTGTCCAGCGCGGCGCGCTTTCGAGCTTGTTTAAATCGGCATAATAAAAATTGTTGCCGAAAGTATAAGACGGGCGCTGAAAAAGATAAGTCAATCTGCCGCCGATTCCGGCTTCTTCGAGATAAATTTGAACTTCCGAAGGAGACGAGATTTCTTCAAATTTCTTTTCGTCCAAACTGATGCCGACGAGCCGGTCGCCGGGTAAAATGCGAGCACGGGCGGCGGCTGAATTGGGCGCGATTTTTTCGGCGAAAATTCCCGTGTCAGTCAACTTCCACATCACGCCATCAGTCGGCGGCAATTTATGAACGGCGCGCTGCGAAAGGTTGAGAACGCCGACAACGGCGAGCAAAAGCGCCGCTATCAACCATATCCAACCCCTTGTTGTGAGAATCGTATTTTGCACCGTTTTTAAAGACTGCAAATGCGGACAGTCCAAACCTTAAGTTTTTCACGCAAACAACGTTCCAGCAGATAACCTTTAAAGAAATAATCGAAGCTGTTTGCTATATAACGCGATAATCGTCAATAAATATCGCATTAAAAGTTTGTTTGAGAATGGCTTTTGCTGCTCGCTTCGATTATTTGAAAAAAGGTTTAAATTAAATTATCCGAAGTTTTCGGTTTGATTCAAGTTTTCGGAAATTTTCGCCGCTGCTTTTACAAAAAAAAGGACGAGACTTGATTTCAGCCTCGCCCGTTTTTCGTTTCGCAGTTCCGGGAAACACTAAAATCTGACGGCAATGCCGCCGCGCAAAAAACGGCGCGAAGAATTGAGCCTTAAGGCAGTTTCGCCGTTTGCCGCAGCGGTTTGAACGTCGAGCAAATTGCGCGCGTCAAACATTGCTTTAGCGCGGACGGGCAAACCGAGCGTCGGCAGTTTTTGCGTGACCAAAACGCTCAGCGACGGATCGTAAAAAGCCATTCGTCCGGCAAACGGGTCAATCGCAAAAACCGCGCCGTTCGGAGACACTCGATAAATCGCCTTCACCTCCGTCCCGGTGTCGAAATTAGCCGAAACTTGAGCCGCAAAAGTTTGAAACAGCGCGTCGTCGAAAAGCTCCGAAGGATTTGTAATTCCATTCGCCGAGAGGCTTTGCCCACGCCCGAAGGAATAACCGAGAGCAGTGCTGAAAATCTCGTTTAAGCGTCGCGAATAAACAACGCGGACGCCTTGCGAAGAACCGTTTTGCGCGGCGTTCAAAAACGGATTGTCGTCGTTTCCGTTTTCGACTAGCGGAAGCTGAACAAAACTGACGCCGCGATTTGTCGTCGTATCGAAAAATGCCGAGGCTTCGATGTTTGAAGCATTATCCAGAACGCGCTCGATGCCGAATTCGAGACGCCGCAGCTTCGGCATCAAAACCTGTCGGTCGGCAATCGCGTAAGAATCGAAATTCGGCTGCCGGAAAAGCACGCGGCTGTCTTCCAATTCGGCGGCTTGCTGCCAGGTTCTCTGTTCAGTTTGAGTTGTGTAAGCGAAATTAAGACGAGTTCGGGCATCGGTTTCAAACTGCAATCCGAAACGCGGCGCGATTGAATCTGCGCCGCTTGCGCCGACAAAACGCGCGTAATCAATGCCCAAAACCAAAATCACACCGTCGCGGACGCGCCATTCGTCGTAGGCTTGAAAAGAAATTTGACCTAAATCATCTTCTTCCAAATCACCGTCAAACTGAACTTTTCCGAGCATTGCTGCGCCGACGTTAAAAGTGACTCGATGTTTTTCGTTTATTTTAAGGCGCGCTGTGGTTTCAAATCTGTTCGGCGCATCTTCGCCGATTCCGGTTTGTCCGGCGAAAACTAAATCGAGTTTTTCGTTGACGGGCTGAATGGTCGCGAAATTAACGCCGTAATAATTTTGATTGCTCGCGCCACCCGCAAAATAAGTTTCAATCACCGTTTGTGACGCGCGTCGAGAATCCGTTTCCTCTTCTGAGGTTTCATTTTCCGTTGCTTCAACGTTTTCTAAATCGGCTATCGCTTCGCCCGTGCCTTCATTTTGTTGATAAATCGAGCGACGCGAAGCGTTTGAGCGTATTAACCATTTTGAGCTTTTACGGTCGGCGCGTTTTTCCGGCAGAGTGTTTCCGCTGCCGGTGCGAACCAGATTAAAGCGAAAAGCGACTTCGTCCGAACGCTCGACCGCAACGTCCGACAAAGAAACGACCGAATAACCGTCAGCCATTGCGGTCAAACTATAACGTCCGGGCAGAACGCGGGCGACGAAGCTGCCGTCGGCGCGGCTTGTAATTTGCCGCACACTCGCCATTCCGTCGCGCCAGAGCGCGATAACAGCTCCGGCAATTGGCGAGCCTTTATCGTCGCGGACACTGCCGCGAATGGTTCCCAGAGCAGCGGTCGCGTATGATTTCGGTTCGCCGCCGGTCGGCGAAGCGGTGATTTCACCGCGCGCGCAGACGGGCGTGAGCAGCAGAGCGGTTAAAAACGCCCAACCGAAAATCTTTCTTGATTCTTGTCTTAACTGAATTTTCTCCGGCATTTGGAAAAACTTCTCGAACGAAAACTGTAAAATCAACCGACGCTGATGATGCTCGATAACTCCTATCGTCTCGATATTTTGAGCCGAATCTTTAATTCTGTCAAGCAAATCACGTTTAGCGTCGAAAACTATGATGCTGCGTCGGCTTGACAAAGTTTGTTCGTCGGCTAGAATAACTTTTGCGCTTGATAGACGCGCCGTGCGGAGACGTGGCTGAGCGGCTGAAAGCGGCGGTTTGCTAAACCGTTAAGGGTCAAAAGCCCTTCACAGGTTCGAATCCTGTCGTCTCCGCCAGAAATTTTATAAACTAACGAGTGGCAAGTTCGATAAAAAGAAACTTGTCACTTTTCTTGTTTTTGGAGAAAAAAATGGAAAGAGTACGCTTTGCTCCCAGTCCGACCGGATATTTACACATCGGCGCGACTCGCACCGCGCTTTTTAATTATTTATACGCCCGACATAACGGCGGCAAATTTCTGCTCAGAATCGAAGACACCGATTTGCAGCGTTCGACCGACGAATCAACGCGCTCGATTCTCGAAGGTATGGCTTGGCTCGGTCTGGATTATGACGAGGAAATAGTTTTTCAATCCGATAATGCCGAAAAACACCGCCGAGCCGCGCTCAAACTTTTGGAAGAAGGCAAAGCGTACCGGGATTTTACGCCGAAAGCGGAAACTTCGGACAAAAACATTAAGGAAGCGATTGCGGAACGCGCCCGCGCGCAAGGCGGCGATAAAAATATGCGTGACAACCCTTTCCGCGATTTACCGCAAGAAGAATCAAATCAACGCGCTGCTGCCGGCGAGTCGTTTGCAATCCGTTTGAAAGTCGGAGAAACCGGAAAAACGAGTTTTGAAGACGCGGTTTACGGCACTCAGGAACGCGATTACAGCGAAATCGAAGACCTCGTTTTGCTGCGCTCGGACGGTCATCCGCTTTACAATCTCGCGGTCGTTTGCGACGACATCGAAATGGGAATTACGACCGTCATTCGCGGGCAAGATCATCTGACGAACACGCACAAACAGATTTTGCTTTACGAAGCTCTCGGCGCGACGAAACCGAAATTCGCGCACGTCCCGTTGATTTTAGCGCCCGGCGGGAAAAAGCTGTCGAAACGCATTCACGGTCCTATTGTCTCGATGACGACTTACCGCGACGAAGGTTTTATCGCCGCCGCTTTTCGCAATTTCATCGCCCTGCTCGGCTGGTCGCCGAAAACCGACCGGGAGATTATGAATTTGCCGGAAATGATTGACTCTTTCACGCTCGAAGGCATCAATCGCTCAAGCGCGATTTTCAATTTCGACGCCAACAACCCGAAACGCTGGACGGACGATAAAGCCTTATGGATGAACGCCGAATATATTCGGACAATGCTGCTCGAAGAGCTGCTGCCGCTCGTCAAAGCCGAATTAAAATCGGCGAAACTGTGGCGCGAAGAATACGAGGACGAGGATCGCGCGTGGTTTGAAAAAACAATTGATTTAATCCGCTCGCGCTTTTTCACGCTCAAAGATTTTTCCTCTCAGGGACGCGCGTATTTTTCCGAAGATTTTGATTTTGACGAAACTGCGCTCAGGAAAAATTTGTATAAAGAACCGAAACTGCGTGAATGGCTGCCGGAGTTGGCGGATAATTTAGAAGCGGTTGAGCCGTTTGAACACGATGCGATTCAAGCCGCAGTTAGCCAATTTGCCGAAGAAAAAGCGGTCAAAGTCGGTTTAATCGCCAACGCCGCCCGCGCCGCAATTACAGGGCAATCAGTCGGCGCATCAATGTTTGAAATCATCGAACATTTAGGAAAGATGCGTGTGACAAACCGTTTGCGAAGCCAGCTTGCTTGGCAGAATTATCAGGGAGAGTAAACTTATGACTCCGAAAACAATCAACGCACATTTTGATGGCAAGCAAATAGTTTTAGACGAGCCTTTTGAGCTTAATCCGAATATGAAAATCGTCGTCACTATTTTACCTCAAGATGATGAGCGTGAAGAATGGCGTTTAGCCGCGATGCTGAGTTTGGCGCGAGCTTACAGTGACGATGAGCCGGAATACGGGCTTGATTCGATAAAAGAGTGGAACCCGGATTATGAAGGAAGGTGATGTTGTCATTGCGCTATTGCCGCAAGCAGACGGAAGTTTGAAACGTCGTCCGGCAATTATTTTGCGTTTAATGCCACCGTTTGGCGATTTTTTGCTATGCGGCGTCAGCATGCAGCTCCATCAGAAAGTTGAAGGTTTTGACGAAATCATTTCGACTGCTGATGCTGATTTTGCAGGGAGCGGCTTGAAAGCACTGTCACTTATCCGTTTAGGTTTTCTTATCGTTTATTCCAGAAAAGATATTGTCGGCGTTGCTGGCTCAGTTTCAACCGAACGTCACAAACGGCTTTTGCTAAATCTGAGTGATTATTTGATTAAATGAATCTCCGCATTGAAAAAGCAATCGAGCGCGATGTGCCGCAGATAATTCGGCTGGTTCGGGAATTTGCCGAATATGAAAAGCTGCTCGAATTTTGCGAAGTGACGGAGGAAAAACTGCGCTCTGCGATGTTTGGCGAGCGACCTTGCGTTGAAGGTTTGATGGTTTTTGACGGATCAAACAAAGCAATCGGCTACGCTTTGTTTTACGAAAATTTTGCCAGCTTTCGCGGGCAGCGCGGCGTTTATCTCGAAGATTTGTATGTTGTGCCGGAAATGCGAAAAGCGGGCGTTGGGTTGGCTTTGATGAAATATCTGGCAAAGCTCGCAAAAGAGCGCGGCTGCGAGCGGATGGATTGGCAGGTTTTGACTTGGAACGAACCGGCAATCAGATTTTACGAGCTGCTCTGCGCGGAAATTGACGAGTCCGAGCGGCATTGGAAAATCACGGGCGCGGATTTCGAGAGGTTAGCAAATGTTGACGGCTGATTTGGCGATTAATTTCCGGCGCGGCGATAAAATTTATCCGCGTCTTTTGCGCGCGAACGACCAGAATAATTTGCGTGACGCGGAAAATCTG
>DASWLV010000182.1:0-4836 GCA_036400075.1 Pyrinomonadaceae bacterium | reverse complement strand
CGGAAAGAGTTCTCCATAACTTTGTTCTCATTAGAGACGGCTTCCTTGCTCGAACTGAGGGAAAATTTAGACCGGAAATATGAAAAAGAACACTCATACTGTCCTCTGTGTTGACGATAATATTGATACGTGCGAGCTGGTACGTTTAATGTTTGAAGGCGATGGTTATAAAGTTGTTACCTGCCAGGATGGGCAGGAAGCTATCAGGCTTATCCGTTATGAAAACTTCGACGCCGTGGTTTTGGATTACCTGATGCCGGAAATTGACGGCATGGATGTTTGCCGCGCGATCAGAACATTTAATAAAAATGTGCCTGTAGTTTTCTTTACCGCTTCGGCGCGAGAGAAAGATCGTGTCGCCATACTTGAATCGGGAGCGCAAGCCTTTCTGGTCAAACCGAATGATCTTAATATTCTGACTGAAACGGTTTTTCGATTGGTCGAGCAAAAGGAATCAACAATCAGCGCGGGTTAAATGTCACAAAATTAATGTTCCGCACGAAAATAGATTAAATAATCAAACTGCTGCGTAGCTTTCATATTGGCTTTTGATCGCTTCGTAACATTCGCACGTCAGTTCTTCCAAACCTTCTTTATCAACTATGGTGACCAATCCTCTGCGATAATTGATGAGTCCCGCTTCTTTCAGATTGACAGCCACTAATGTCACGCCGGGTCGGTGAACTCCGAGCATCTGTGCGATAAAATCCTGCGTTAAATGAAATTCGGTGCGTCCTGTTTTGTAGCTGCTTATCAGCAGCCATTTTGCCAATCGCGCGGTGATGCCGTGATGCGAGTTGCAAGCGGCGCATTGTGCCGCCTCCATTAGAAAAGCAAAGATAAACTCCGACATCAATTGCGCCAGTAAACCTTCGCGTTTTAAAGCGGCTTGAAATCTGTCGGCTTTAATTCGCCAAGCCTCGCCGGGTATTTGCACAATTGACTCTCTCGGCGATTGTTTCTTTGACAAAGCTATTGTAGCACCCGTCGTTCCCTGTTTCCCGATACAGCCGGTTTCAACGCTGGTTCCGTCCTCAAATACGGTAACGGTTGAAATAAGACTATTTTCAGGAAAATAAACGTATTCGGCACGCTCGTGCGGACGATGAATAATGGCGTGACTCTTCATTTCTACAAATTGAAGGTCGGGCAAAAGCTCTTTGTATTCGTTTTCAGGTAATCTGGAAAGAATAACGTTATTAATTTGTGAATTCTCGCTATTTAATTTTCTGGTTTGTTGAAGATTGCGATTCTCGGAAGTGCTCATCATGAGTCTTTCACCTTTCTGTTGTTAACGGTTAATACCTGAACAAGCATCAAAAGGAAAAGTCTTCCGGGCTGGACCTGATGAGGATGTAAAAACTTACTTCAGTAAGTAAACAAGATGAATTTTACCATAAGAGGCTGAGAATCACTAATTACAATCCATGATGTTCTCAATCGTACAGAATCAACAATAACAACCGGATATTATTGTTATTACACTTTAAGGGGGATGAGCTATTTTGAGGTTGGATAAATGAGAGAATCGGTTATTTTTCTGATTGAAGAGGATGAAGACACTCGCCTTCTTTTTAAAGAGATATTAAAAAAAAATGGTTACAAGGTACTGTTCGCAATTAATGAAGCGGATGCGCTTGAGAGAGTCAGCTTTGGACGCCTTGCAGTTGATTTGGTTTTAGTTGATCTGGTCAGAAAATCAACCGCAGAGATGTTGAAAACAGGTCGCCGCATTCGTCGGAGCGCAAAATTAGATGTGCCTCTTGTTACGATTGCCGGAGAACATAACGATGATCTGCGCGGCAAAAACATTCAGATCGGAGAAAACGATTACGTCGTTTATCTTGAATACGGAAAAGAATTGTTCGATTTATTATCCAGCCTGACAAAAGGCTCTGCGAGCGAAAAACGCGGACTTAAGAATAACTCAAGTCAGCTCGCGTACAGTCACTTTTATAGAACAACTGAATAGCTCGGTCGCGGGGAAGGCAAAGCGGGGAAAGAAGGCGTTTCAACGGGAAACGCCTTTTCGTTTGCTCAAACCCGGATTAAAAGTGAATTAAGTTTTCAAAGATTGTTTTGATTATCAGGTTTGAGATAATCGTCATAATCCTTTTTGATTGCTTCGTAACACTTGCAAGACGCTTTTTCCAATTTCGCTCTGTCACAAATGGTAATTTCGCCACGACGATAATTAATAATTCCGGCTTCCTTCAGATTAAGAGCGACTATTGTCACGCCGGGGCGGTGGACGCCTAACATTTGCGCGATAAATTCCTGTGTTACCGGGAGAACATCGCTGTTTACTCTATCACGACACATCAGCAGCCATCTCGCCAGACGTTGTTCGAGAACGTGATGAGCATTGCAGGCGTTAACGTGCGCGAGTTGCGTGATATAAGCAAAGATATGCCGATGCACTAATCTTTCCAAAACAGGATTGTCTTCCAGAGCCTGTTTGAATCTATCGGCTTTGATTCGCAAACAATCTCCCGGTATTTGAACGGTGACCTCAAGCGGTGATGTTGTATTTGAAAGCGCGGTGGCAATTCCGGTCGTTCCTTCTCTTCCGATAACTCCGGCTTCGACGCTCATTCCGTTATCCAGATAAGTAACGGATGAAACAATGCTGTCTTGTGGAAAATGAACGTACTCGATTACTTCGTCCGGGCGATGAATAAGATCGCCGATTTCCATTTTAATCAGCTCAAGTTCGGGCAATAATCGGTTGTACTCTTCTTCGGGCAAGGCGGAAAGAATCAGGTTTCCGATTTGCTCCCGGGGTACGAAATCCATTTAGAAACTCTCCTTCACAAGAGACCTGTCATAAGTAATGTGCCTACTAAAATATAAAACAGACTTAATGTCAATATTGATATTCACATTCTGAATAACGCGCGAAAAGTATAAAAGAAGCAAAATCGAATGAATGTTCGATTAGGTACAGAATAATATTTAACCAGCTTTTAAACTAGTTATAAATGAGTTTTAGCTTTACCAGGCAGATTGCAGAATGACTGAACCAACAATTTTTCTACTTGAAAATGACGACGATACTCGCCCCATTTTCAAAGAACTGCTAATAAAAAAGGGATATAAAGTTATCCTGGCGGTTGACCAAAACGATGCTCTCCAAAGAGCTAATGACGGTTTGGCGAAATCGGATTTAATTTTGGTTAATCTCGTCGGAAAATCGGGAGACGAAGCATTAAACTTCGGGCGGATGCTCCGTCAAAATGGAAAACCAAATGCTCCGCTGATAATCATCGCCGCACATTATGGTGAAGAATTGGAAGGAACAATCGCTCAAGTCGAAGAAAACGAATACATTGTTTACCTCGGTACGGGCGAGGAATTTCTTGATTTATTATCCAGCCTGACAAAAAACTCTCCAGGTTAAATTTTGAGACTCTAAGTTTAGCGGCTCGATTCGATAAAATAGAATTTCCGGCGCGAAAATTCCCGAATTAGCTTTAAATTTTAAGGCAGACCAACGACGTTTGACTTCAAACCTCAAACCTCGTTAGTCTGCCTTTTCTTTAGTTTTTAATTTTATTTGAGAATTATTTGAGAATTATTTAAGAGATGACCGAAAGAATTTATAACTTTAGCGCGGGTCCGGCGACGCTTCCGACCGAAGTTTTGGAGCGTGCGAAAAGCGAGCTTTTATCGCACACGGAGAGCGGAATGTCGGTGATGGAAATTAGCCATCGCTCGAAACAATTTGAAACGATTCTGGAAAACGCCCGTCAAAAAATAAAAGAACTGCTCGATTTGCCTGAAAACTACCACGTTTTGTTTTTGCAGGGCGGCGCGTCTTTGCAGTTTTCGATGATTCCGATGAATTTTCTGCCGCCGAGTCAGACGGCTGATTACATTGTGACCGGAGTTTGGGGCAAAAAGGCAGTCAAAGAAGCGAAGAAAATCGGAAACGTGAACATCGTTTTTTCCGGCGAAGAATCGGGCTTCCGTTCGGTTCCGGCGCAGGAAGAATTAAATTTCACACGGGATGCGGCTTATGTTCATTACACCTCGAACGAAACAATTGACGGCGTTGAGTTTCATTATGATTTGGACGCGGGCGGAATTCCGGTCGTTTGTGACGCTTCGTCAAACATTATGTCCAGAAAAATTGAAGCGGAAAAATACGCTTTGATTTACGCCGGAGCGCAGAAAAATCTAGGACCTTCCGGCGTAACGCTGGTCGTTTTGCGCGACGATTTGCTCGGAAAAATTCCCGAAAATCTGCCGTCGCTGCTCGATTATCGCGTTTTTGTCAAAGACGGCTCGATGCCGAACACGCCGAATACCTGGGGAGTTTATCTGCTCGATCTGGTTTGCGATTGGCTCAAAGCGAAAGGCGGCGTTCCGGCGATGCAGCGTGAAAACGAAGACAAAGCCAAGGTTTTGTACGATGCGCTCGACCAAAGCGACGGTTTTTATCGCCCGCACGCCGAAAGGGAAGCGCGCAGTTTGATGAACGTCACTTTTCGTCTTCCCTCCGAAGAATTGGAAGAAAAATTTTGTGCAGAAGCCGAACGGGAAAAGCTGAGCGGTTTAAAAGGTCATCGCTCGGTCGGCGGAATCCGGGCTTCGATTTACAACGCAATGCCGCAAGCCGGAGTCGCTGCGCTGGTTGAATTTATGAAAGATTTCGCCGGAAGAAACGGGTAAAAGCAACTGCCTAAAAACTGTGCCTCATCACAAAACCGTAGTTTCTACTCTGAATTTCTTTCGCCGAAACAAAATGAAAAAAGCCTTTTTGCTCTTTGCCGCGTTTTTAGCAAACGCTTTGCCCGTCTTTTCGCAGGAAAACGCGCTGATGCCGAATTTCGC
>DASWLV010000181.1:0-42686 GCA_036400075.1 Pyrinomonadaceae bacterium | reverse complement strand
TTTTTAATTCGGATTGATTTTTTGAAACAACAAAACTTTTGTTATTTGGTTGGGAGTTATCGTCGTTTTTTTCCGTTCTTCCAGTTCCCTTTTTAAAAGAGAATTTCGTACTGCCGCCCGCCTCAATATGCGCTTTTGGTTTGAGAGACGGGTGATTTTGATTCTGGCTTTTGCGGAATGGCATCGAAGGCACTTTCGGTTCATCTTAATCGGGAGCAAAGAGATTTTACTGAAAAAGCGGCGGCGTGTCATTTGTTGGAAGGGCAAACTGCTTTTTTAATTTCGGACTAATACCGCTTCGCGGCTTTCAATCATTTCGCTGACGTGCATTCGCAAAGCCTGTTCAAAGCGCCGCGCCTGTTCGATTTCGGTAAAGGCGAGAGCTTGCAGCTCGGCTTCGATTCGGCGGCGGTAATCGGAAACGAGCGAATCGGAAACTCCCAAAACGTCCGCGACTTCAAGCTGCGTGCCGCCGTCAGCGCTCAAATAGCAATGCCATAAAACGCCCAAAATCCGGTTGTATTGTTTCGATTTTCCGCGCACGGAGTGGCTTAAACCGCTCAGAAAACGCTCGACCGAACCGGCTGCCAAATCTTCGGCTTCGCCGCGCAGCAAACTTTGTTCGGGCGTATCGCGTCCGTCCGCCGGTTCAAATTCAACTCGGTCATCGTCAGCGTCCTCCGCGCCGCCGCTGCTAATCGGGACGAGAAAAATATCCATCACCGGCAACCGCGACATCACGAGCGAGCGGATGCTGCGAACGTCGGTCGGCGAATCGAGCGCTTCGAAAACGCGCACAATCAAAGTTTCCAAATCGGCGTTGGTGATCACGACCTGCGCGTCGCCCGTGCAGCCGACATTTCTCGTATCGCGTTTTTGCACGGGAACTTGTCCGATGCGCTCCTGCAATTCGTTTTGATTGCGGCGCGGTTTACCGTCAAACCAGATGCTTAAACCATAAATGCGGTCGGCAAGCCGGCGCATTGCAGACAAATCGCCGTTTCCGTTGCGAGAAACGTCAAACCGGCGAAACTTCGGGCTTGACTGAACCAGAGTCGAAATCCGGCGCGCCAAACGATAGCTTTCCGGGTAACGCTTTCTCAGCTCGGCGGTTAGAAGATTTGTCAGTTCGATCTGGCTGATTTCCGCTTCGACTTCGGCGTCGGTCATCTCCGAGTCCAAATAATGATCAAAACGCTGTTTGCTGAGCAATGTGACAAACAATTCCTGCGTTAAATCGGTGTGAGCCTGACGTGAGCCTTCTTCGACCAGAAGACCGGCGCTGCGCGAAGCTCTGACGAGCGGATGATGACAAACAATTCGGTGCAGTTCAGCCCAAATCTGGTTTACGTCTGAGGTTTTGAGGCTTTCAATCCATTTTCCGACACGGTGGTTGCTGCGTCCGTTTGTGTTGTGTCGTTTTTGTGACGGTTCTTTGATTGCGCTCATATTTTAGGGTTGGAATTATGCCTTTCGGTAGTTTTTCCCGCTTCTTTTTTAAATTTTAAAGACGGTGAATAAATAGACTTCCGGCGGCTTTATATTTTTAATAAAGCGGCGAGCCAGAGCCGCGGCACGGTGCTTTGCTAAAGCTCTGGTTTTCTTCGGTTCTCTCAGGATGGCTGCAACCGATTTGAAAGCGGTTACAGAAACGGCAGGAGATAAAAATTGCGCGGAAAGTCATTCTCGTCATAAAAAGCACGGCGAAGGATTTTTGAGATTTCGCAGATTAATAACACAAGGTTTTTTAACTGCGAGAGCAAAAACTCAATGCAAAATCGCTTCGTCCTGCCAAAATTGTTTCTTGATTTCTAGCCGTGCGGGAGGCAGCAGCGGTTTCAAGGTTAATCTGTCGGCGTTTGATATCCGACTTCGAAACCAATGGTAACAACAAAGTTTAAAACGAGCAACATTTTTTTTTGAAGTTTTACATCTTTTAACAATTTACTAATTAAATGGGAAAGATTTTGTTCAAGAAAAAACAAAACTTTTCCTTTGAATTGAATATTTTGCGAGTTTCGGTCGGAGAGTTTTGGAAAGACGGATTGATTTCTACTTTAATTGAGTCAGTAAAGGCGAGCGGAATTTTATTGTTTTATTGTATATTTCGTATTTCGCTGTCAAAATTGCAATCTCCTACATTTATGGTTTTAAAAACAGCACCAGTATTTTGTAAAAGCGGAGCCTGTCCATCGGCTGAAACGCTGCTGCGGTTTGACAGCGCCCATTTATTTTTCGCTGAAACAATGAGCGTTTCCGCACATCTCGTCGAATGCGAATTTTGCTCGACCGAGCTTTATTTTCTGAATAATTTTCCGCAAGCGGAAGCAAACTGCGGTCAAGCGTCGGAAATCCCGCTCGCGCTCAAACAGCTTGCCGAGGCGCTTCTCGGCGGCAAGCAGACCGAATTTCGCCTGCTTGAAAATCTTCTCTACCAAAACGAACAGCTAACACTTAAAAACGCCTGACGAAATAAG
The DNA here is from genome assembly GCA_036400075.1 of Pyrinomonadaceae bacterium. GTDB lineage: Bacteria > Acidobacteriota > Blastocatellia > Pyrinomonadales > Pyrinomonadaceae > JALZCH01. The sequence goes on along the minus strand of DASWLV010000181.1, from coordinate 40,209 downwards.
GCAAAAGTAAAAAGTAAAAAGGCAAAACTAATTCGAATTAGTTTTGCCTTTTTACTTTTTACTTTTTACTTTTTTTAATCAGCAGTTCCGCCGGCAAGCTGGTCAATCAATTGTCGGTAGTTTTCATCAATCACGCCGCGTTTGATTTTCAAAGTCGGCGTCATTTCGCCTTTATCAATGGAAAATTCACGCGGCAAAAGAGCGACTTTTTTGACGCGCTCATAATCGGTAAGCTCCGCCGTCATCTCGCTGATTTCGCGCTGAACGAGCTTGACGACTTTTTCGTCTTTGCAAATTTCCTCGCGCGATTTTCCGGCAACATCAATTCCCTTTTCCGCCAAAGCAGCTTTTAACGCTTCAAATTCAGGCACGATTAGCGCGGCGACTTGTTTGCGATTTGCGCCGACGACAACTGCTTGCGAAACAAGCCCGGATTGCTTAACGAGACTTTCAAGCTGTTGCGGCGCGATGTATTTGCCGTTTGAGAGCTTGAACAAATCTTTTTTGCGGTCGGTCAAAAAGTAATGCCCGCTTTTCGGGTCGAAACGACCGACATCGCCCGTTTTGTAAAAACCGTCGGCGGTAAAAACATCGGCGGTCTCCTGCGGTTTGTTGAAATAACCGCGCATCACGTTCTTTCCGCGTACCAGAATTTCGCTGTCTTCTTCGGCAATTTTGATTTCGACTCCTTCAAGCGGGATGCCGATTGAACCGACTCTGGAATTTTCGGGAAGGTTTGCCGAAACGATGCAGGTTTCAGTCGTTCCATAACCTTGCAAAATCGGAATTCCGGCAGCCCAGAAAGCGTTTGACAATTTTTTCGAGAGCGGCGCGCCGCCCGACACAAAAAACCGCAAATTGCCGCCGACGCCAGCGCGCCATTTGGAAAAAACCAATTTGGACGCGACGGCTTGTTTAATTCCGAGAACCGGCGAAACCGCTTCGCCGGATTCTTTTGCCTGCCAATATTGCTGTCCGACATCAAGCGACCACTCGAAGAGCTTTGTTTTCCAGCCGCCCGCGCTCATCCCTTTGCGGACGATTTTGTGATAAACCTTTTCAAAAAGTCTGGGGACGGCGGTCATAATCGTTGGTCGGACTTCGGCGAGATGTTCGGCGAGATGTTCAAAACTCGCCGAATAATGAATCGCCACGCCGTTGCAGGCGAGAACGTAAAAAACGCACCTCTCGAAAATATGCGAGAGCGGCAAAACCGAAAGCGAGCTGTCGCTCGAATAAATCGGCAAACCGCGCGTTACGGCTAAAACGTTAGAGGTAAAACTCTCGTGCGCGAGCATCACGCCTTTCGGCTCGCCCGTCGTGCCGGATGTGTAAATAATCGTTGCCAAATCATCAGCTTTGACTTCCTGTAAAAGACGGTCGAAAGTTTCCCGGTCTTTTGCCGCGCTTTCCGCGCCGCTTTTTTCTAAAGATTCGAGCGCGATTGCGTTGCCGTAATCTGCGGGAATATCCTGTGCGTCGAAAAACACGAGCTTTTCGATGGATTCAACGCCTTCAATGCCCGATTCGGCGTGCTGAAAAATCTTCTTGCCCGACACGAACAAAACTTTTGCGCCCGAATCTTCGAGAATATAACGGACCTGCTCGGCGGCTTGCGTGGTGTAAATCGGCACGTTAACGGCGCGCAAAGACAAAATCGCTATATCCGTAATTGACCATTCGGGGCGATTTTCCGAAATAATCGCCACTCGGTCGCCCGCCCGCACGCCCAATTCGTAAAGCCCCAGCGCGACGTTATGCACGCGCTCGATAATTTCGGCGGCAGCTAAATCCACCCAGCGATCTTTGATTTTGTGACTGAGCGCATTCGGCTTGTTAAATCGTTCAAAAGCCGCGAGACAAAAATGCGGAATGGTCTGCGGCAAATTGTTAAACCCGACAATTTGTTCTGCTGTCATAAAAAAAATTATGCCGCAATCAGCAAAAGCAATCGGCGGCATTGTAATTTTTCCGTAATTTTTAAATCACGAAAGCGGATTATAACAAAAACTTTCAGATTGAAAAACTTAGGTTTGAATTTGCGGAACGGCAGCACCTGTTTTCAACGCAAGCGTACATCGCGAGATGCAGATTAATTTATCGCGGTCGTTTTTTATTTCGACTTGCCAGACGCTTAAAGTGCGTCCGTGATAAATCGGGGTGGCAATTGCCGTAATATTGCCTTTGCTGACGGAACGCAAATGATTGGCGTTGATTTCGATTCCGACGGCGGTTTGTTTCGTCAAATCAGTGTTCATTACCGCGCCGATTGACGCTGCCGATTCAGCCAGCAGCAGCGAGATGCCGCCGTTCATAATGCCGACGTATTGATGGACGCGCGGCGTGACTGGCATTTTCAACACGACTCGCTCTTTTGCGGCTTCGACCAATTCGATTTCGAGAAGCTGAAAAAGCTCGGATTTTTCGGTTTGTTCAAGCAAAAATGAGTGATTCATTTCATTTGGCAGCTACCAATTATTCATCAATTTCTGTTGACGATTGACCGTTAGCTGATGACTGTAAAGTTTTTCTTTTCTCTTCAATCGAGGTCACACTTGCAGGTTTTGTGCGTCGGCGTCGGTTGCTGCGTTCCCGTGCTTCTTCGGATTCGACGCGCCCGTTTAAAACCGCGAGAGCCGTCATTACCAGAAAAAGTAGCGAGATAGCCGTCGTGTGCAGCACGAAATCGAACAGGCTGTGAACCAGAATCGCAAAACAGGCGGCGAGCGCGCCGACTGCGACGCCGCGCCGGAAATCGTCTTTTGAATCGAGCCTTCGCCAGCCTTCACGCGCCAGAGCGAAAACGAAAAACGCGCCGATCAGCAAACCGAAGATTCCGGCGTCAGCCAAAAGCTGCAAATAATCGTTGTGCGCCTGCTCGACACGCTCGCGCCCGTTCATCGGGTCAAACTCTGTGTACGCGGCTCCGAAAGCGCCCCAACCCGCGCCGAAAACCGGATTTTGTTTAACGACTTCCCAGGTCGTCGCCCAGATTTGCGTCCGGCTCGAAGTCGGGTCTTTGGAAAGGGCGGTTTCGGCAATTCTCGTAAGAGTCGAATCTCCGCCGATTAAAATCGTGCCGCCGATGATTGTGCCGACGAGCACAGCGGCGAGGGCGATTTTTAAAACAATCTGTTCGGTCGTTTGCGAGCGGCGGCTGATGACTACGATGAAAAAGATTTCGGCGAGCAGCGCCACAAGTCCGCCGCGCGAGCCGCTCATTACAAGTGCGACGCCTTGAACGCCGATAGCGGTTATGAAAAGCAGCCGTTTGTCTTTTTTGATTGCGCCGGAAAACAGCAAACCGAGCGGCAGCGCGATTGACATTTCGACGAAAGCCGCAAAATTGTGTTTATTGACGAACGAGCCAAATGGCTGGACGAACGGGCGCTCGTAAATGCCGTAAATTCTGCCCGGATCGAGCAGATTTTGAATGATGGCGAAAAATGCGTAAACGAAACCGAAAATCGAGATGAAATAAACAATCGTTTTAAGGCGTTTCGGCGTGTCAATGAAAATGAGCGTCGCGGCGAGATACACGAGTAGCGCCATAAATTGCACTACACTAATCAAAGTCGAATACGGATCGAGCGAAATTGTGCGCGAAATGCCGGAAACGCCCCCCGAATCTATTGTGCCGAAGGGCAGAATCTGGACGATGCCGTAAACGGCAGCCAATAATAAAGGAATTTGCGTCCAGCTTCGATTAAGCCGAATCGCTCCGCCGCTCCAGGCATCCGCCGCCCAGAGCACGATTAGCAGCGCCGCGCTCGCCCAAAAAAGAGCGATAACCGGCGTATGAACAGTTCCGTAAACAAGCGCGGTCAGACAAATCGCCGCCGCGATTGTTGCAAACGCAATGCGTCCGGCGATTGTGGCGCGCGGTTCATCCAAAGGAACCGGGCGTTTTCTGCGGGGTTTATTTTCCGGTTTTTCCAAGACGTTCGAGTTTGAAATCGTCATACCAAACGATGCCCACAATCGGGCAATTTTCGCCGCAAAACTGGCGGACGGTGCGAATCAAAATCGCTTCGACATCCGGCGGCACATTAAATTCTACTGTTTGCATTCGCCAATCCGCTCCCGTATCGCCGGTAAAAGTCTGGCTTGAGCCAAGAGCTTTTGTCGTTCGCGCATCAACTACTTCTAAAAACGGCGGTCCGGCGCTTTTCATCTCGGCGGTTTTCACCCAGAAAGTCAGACGATAACGCGCGCTCGATTCGACTCCGGTGTATTGCGTGGCGGCTTGCAGCGTCGGCGCGGTGAATCCGCTGAAGGTTAAGCGCAGGCTGCGCTTTCCTTCTTTCCGCTGTCCGGCGTCGAGCGCAACGTCAACGCCCTTTAATCTCTGCACGCGCCAGCCTACGAAATTGTCCGGCGAATTGGTGATTTCGCCTTCAAACGAAGGATTTTGAATTTGCCCGACTTCCGGCGCTTCGACTCCCAATTCGCGCAGCATATCGAGCGCGGCGCGAAAATTTTGTTTTTCATAAAGCGTCCGCGACGCCGATTCGCCGTCGAGTCTAAATTCTTCTTTTTGTTCGGGCGTCAGGCTGCGCCAGACGCGAACTGCGTCTTCGGGTTTGCCTTTTCCGGCATAAAACGGCGCGAGCGCGGCGCGCACTTGCGGCAAATCGCCGACGACGCTTTCGATTTGCGCCGGACTCTCTCCGATATTTTCCCATGCGAGATAAAAAACTTGCAGCCGCAAGCTCGAATGAGCTTCGGCAACGCGCCGAAATTCGGCAAAAGCCCGGTCGCGTTCTCCGGTGCGGAGTAGGAAATTCCCGTACAGCCAGCGCCCGAAAGCGTTGTTTGGCGCTCGTTCCAGCGCTTTTTGAAAAGCCGCTTCCGCGCCGCTCACATCGCCAGCCTGATCGCGCGTTCGCGCTAGATCGAGCCAGTAACGATAATCATTTGGGGAAAGCCGAATCGTATTTTCCAGCGCGGCTTCGGCTCGTTTCGCGGCGTCGGACGAGAAACCGGCGCGCTCTGCGGAAGCCGCAGCCCACAACACTTGCGGATTGTGCGGCGCGAGATCCACGGCGAGCCGGACGACTTGCGCGAAATTTCGGTCAGTCGGCGAAGCCGTTTCCGCAAGCATTCCCCCGATTTGCCAGCGAACGACGAAAAACGCTGCCGCAAGGGCGAGCAAAACTGCCGCCGCGAGCGCAATACGAGCGATAATCGAGCGCGAATCAAGCAAAATCAATTGGTCGGCGTTGTTTTTTGACACGGCAACTTTTATAAAGTTGCAAGTTATTAGATTTGAAAACCGAAAGCAAGCGCAGCGCGCATTTTTACTTTCGATAATTTGATTTTCACTACTGCTGCGCCGGAACGCTGGCGTGGTAGAAAAATTCGCCGAGTCCGATGGTAAAAATCAAACAGCCGTAGAGCGCGTGTTCGAGCCAAACGAGCCGCAAAGAGCGCGTGCGCGCGTAAGTTTCGGCAAAGAAAACTCCGCCGACGAGCGTTAAAATGACGGCAATCGGGTTTTGAAAAATAATGTGAACCAGCCCGAAAACTATCGCGCTTGAAAGCACAGTCGCCCAACTGCTGGGAAAAAGCTTTCGATAACGCTCAAAGAAAAACACGCGATAAATCAATTCCTGCGGATAAACCGAAAGCAGCGGATAAAAAATCATCAAGCTCGCCCAAACCACCGGGCGTTCGATTGGAAAATTGAAAAGATTATCGGGAAACGCGAAGAAAACCAGCGCAGCAATCAACGCCGAGCAAATCCCGAATCGCAAAAATATCTTTTTAAGCTGCCGCCATTCGCCCCGCGTGCTGACTCCGCGCCAAAACTGCCGGCAATCAAACTTTCTGAGACACAACAGCCAGATGAAAACCGTTATCGTTCCCACTAGCAGCGAAATAAAAAACAAGCTCGGCTTCCAAAAAATGCGAAGCGCGAGCGGCGTTGCGATAAACAGCAGCGCCCACTCAATCCAGAGAAAAACGGTGGGCTTTGTTTTTGTTCGTGAAAAAGCTCGTGCAGCGCAAGCGTCCATTTATTTCCCCTTGTTCCCGGAAAACTCTCTGATTTTTCGCTGTTTGCAAATATTGTTCCCGCAAATGAAAGCCAAACGCTAAATGTTTCTTATTTCAATTTTGCCGTCATAAAGTTTTTTTGATTTTGCCCCTTTGAAAGTGTTAATTTTTGAGTTTGGCGGACAGCCTTTCGGCTTGCCCGCACATCGCACAAACGTTCGGTATTATCGGAGGATTTATGAAGCGGTTATTTTCGTTGGCGGCAGTTCTCATAGCTTTTGCGGCGAGCGTTTCTTTTTCGTACGCTCAAGGCAAAGGTATTGATACACAAAACAAGCAGATTCGAGACATCAGCACCAATCAAGGTCCGACCGACAACGGCAATCGCCGGGATACCGGCGCAGGACGCGGATTCGATTTCGGAGCGGGCAAAACGCCCGACCGCGTAATCTTGAGCAATCCTTACAGAATGCCTTCAAAACGCGATATTTTGCTGCGAACAGTCGCCGACTTGATGCGCGAACAAGGCTTGACGGTTGACGAAGCGGCTTCGCGCCCATCGGACGGAATCGTCGTTTCCCAGCCTTACACTTTCGCCAAAGGCGCGGTCATTACCGGCTCGCAACTGACGCGCTACGCCAACATTCCGAGAGAAGACATTGATACCGGCTGGACGCGCGGACGCTACACTTTGCGCGTCGAAGTACAATCAATTGACGGCACAAACAACAATGTCAACGTTACGGCAAAAGTCGAAGGACGCACGGAAACTCCGATGGGAGCAAACTGGCTGACGCTCGAAAGCAGCGGCGAAGTCGAGCAGGGCTTTTTGAACGCAATGGTTGAGCGCGTCACGGGCAAAGCGCCGAACGAAGTGCCCAAACCGGCTGAACAACCATAAATATTAAAAGTCTGATTATGTTTTTACGCATCGTTTTTTTCGCACTCGTCTTAACGCCCGCTTTGGGCGTCGAACCGGCGTTCGCGCAGCGCCCGCAGTCGCAAACCGATATAAAAAATAATTTGCCGGACGCAACTGAGCGCCCCGAAAAAACATATTCGCCGGGCGATCCGATGCTCGAAAATCTGATGAAAATGAGAATCCGCGCCGAAGAAAAAGAACACGCCGAATTTGTCGAGCGCGGCGCGGAAGTCGCTCGATTGACCGAGCAGATCAGCCGCTCATTTGCCGAATCGGGCGCGGTTGTTCGGGATTTGGATAAATTGAATCAGCTTGAAAAAGTCGTCAAAAAAATCCGCAAAAATATGGGCGGCTCGGACGATGACAAAAAAGATGACAACTACGAAACGCCCGAAAGCAATCCTGCGACAATCGCCGAAGCTGTAGCAAAGCTCGCCGAAATCGGCGCCGATTTAAGCGAATCGGTGAAAACGTCTTCTCGCTACACCGTTTCCGCCGATTCGATTAACAACGCCAACGAATTGCTCGAATTGATTAATTTTATTCGCCGCGCTCCGCGCTAATTCTTCTAAATTTGAGAAATGAAATTTGAAAGATTTGATTTTCGCCGCCCGTTTATTTTTCTGGCGGCGATTTTGTTTTTGCAAATCGCCGTTTTTGCTCAAAAAACCGACGATGAAGACGATGTAATCAAAGTTGACACGAATCTCGTCGTTTTAAACGTCGCGGTCACCGACGCCAAAGGCAATTCCCTGACGGGTTTAAAACGCACCGATTTCAAACTGTTCGACAATGGCATCGAGCAGGACATTACGAGCCTTGATTCGATTTTTACTGCGGAAGAAGCGCCGTTTGCGGCGGTCGTTTTGCTAGACACGTCGGGCAGCATGGAATCGCGCATCGCTCTGGCACGGAGCGCCGGAATTAAGTTTCTGGAAAACCTGCGCTCGAAAGATTCGTCTGCCGTTTACAATTTCGACTCCGAAATCAATCAAATTCAGGAATTTTCCTCGTCGCGCGATCTTCATCCGGCGGCTTTCGGACTCAAAGGCAAAGGAATGACCGTTTTAAACGATGCCGTTATCGAAGCCGCCAAAGCGCTCGCCGACCGCGAGGAGTCGCGCCGCGCCATTGTCGTTTTGTCCGACGGCGCGGACACTTTGAGCAAAGCTTCGCAAGCAAAAGCCTTAAAAGCCGCGCTCGCCGTCAACGCCGTAATTTACACGGTTGATATGTCGGCGATTGATTTCGGACCGGGCGCCGCCAGCATTTCTTCAGGCGGGTCAAACGCCAGAATGGAGCGTTTGAAAAGCGTCAACGCTCTAAAAGCGTTTGCCGAAAAAAGCGGCGGACGGTTTGTTCCCGTCGCGGGCGGCGAAGCTCTGCGCGAGGCTTTTCGACAAATCGCGCAGGAGCTTGGAACTGTTTACACAATCGGTTACGAGCCGAAAAATCTCGCGCCGGACGGCAAATGGCACACAATCGAAGTCAAAGTCGCGCGCCCCGGCACAACGGTTCGCTCGCGCAAAGGCTACAACGCGCCGCGCAAACCCAAATCTTAAGGAGAAGTGAAACTGTAAACTATCAACTATTCACTATTTTGCAATGCAGAACAGTGAATAGTTGATAGTTTACAGTTTATAGTTTGATTCATTTTTATTTCGATCTGGTAGATTAGATTTAATTGGTATCAAATATTACGAACAAGGGTTGGAAAATGGCTGAACACATTTTGAAGAGGTCTTTGACCCTGAATTTGCCGCGCGAGCGAGTTTTCGCGTTTTTCGCCGACGCCGGAAATTTGGAGCGCATCACGCCGCCGCAGTTAAATTTTCACATCGTCACGCCGCAACCGATTGACATCAAACAAGGCGCTTTAATTGATTACAAATTAAAATTGCGAGGTTTGCCCTTGATTTGGCGAACCATGATTTCGGTTTGGTGTCCGCCGTTTGAATTTGTTGACGAAGCTCTCAAAAGCCCTTATAAACAATGGATTCACCGCCATACTTTCACCGCTTTACCCGACGGCGCGACGCAGATTGACGACGAAGTGCGCTATCGCCTGCCGTTGGAGCCGCTCGGAGACATCGCGCATTTTCTGGTGAAAAAAGAATTAAATTATATTTTCGATTTTCGCAACCGCGCGGTCGCCGAAATTTTGCGGGCGGACGCGGCGAAAATCTAATCGTCACCTGATGTATTCTGTTTTTATGTTTGAAACGCGCAGCGGCGAGCTTGAATTAATGGACACCGGCGAATATACGCCGGAGGAATACGAAGGCTGTCTGCGCGAATTGCGCCGGATAAATCGCTGGCTCGGTGACAAACGCGCGCTCGAAGAAACTCTGCTCCGCGAAATTGAACGCGAAAATTTAAAGCAATTTTCCGTTTTGGATGTCGGCGCGGGTTCGGGCGAACTGTTGCGCGTGATTGCGAAATTTGCCCGGAAAAGCGAAAGAAAATCGCAGCTTTGCGGTTTGGAATTAAATCGTCGTTCGGCAGAAGCGATTCGGGAAGAATCGAGAGATTTTGCCGATATTAGCTCGATTCGCGGCGATGCGCTTTCGCTTCCATTCAGCGACAATTCTTTTGATTACGCGATTTGCTCGCTTTTTACGCATCATTTCGCGGATGAATCGGTCGTCAAGATTTTGCGCGAAATGCGGCGAGTCGCCCGCAGGAAAATTTTTGCCATTGATTTGCACCGCGATCCGACCGCTTATTTTTTTTACACCACAATTGGCAAAATTTTCCTGCACAACCGCCTCGTGCGTCACGACGGCGCGCTTTCTATTTTGCGTTCGTTCGTGCCGGAAGAATTGGAACATCTGGGCAAACAAGCCGGACTCGACAAAGTCTCGGTTACGAAACATTTTCCCGCGCGATTAGTTTTACAAGGCGGCGCCCGACAAAAATGAAATCCAAGATCCAAAATCCAAAATCCAAAATCATTATTGCCGGCGGCGCGGTGGCAGGCGCGAGCGCGGCGATTCATCTCGCAAACAGCGGTTTTCAAGTTTGTTTGATTGAGCGCGAGCGTTTTCCGCGACAAAAATTGTGCGGGGAATTTGTTTCGCCCGAATGTTTGGAACATTTCCGCCGACTCGGAGTTTTGGACGAAATGCTTGCGGCGGGCGGGGCGAGTTTAACTGAAACTGTTTTTTACGCCCCAAAGGGTCGCAACGTCGTAGTTCCAAGCGAATGGTTTTCTACGGGCGACGCAGCGCTTGGAATCAGCCGCGCCGAAATGGATTTTCGTCTGCTCAAACGCGCCAAGAATTTGGGAGTTGAAGTTTTAGAGGAAACGCAGGTAACCGGACTTTTGGAGGAAAACGGCGAGATTTGCGGCGTAACGGCGAAAACGAATAACGGTGAGAAAGTTGAAATCAACGCAGATTTTACAATTGACGCGAGCGGTCGCCCCGCAGTTTTGGCAAGTCTCGCCAAAAAATTTAAAGTCCAAAAAACAATCCGCAATCCGCAATCCACAATCCGCACTAGGTTGGTTGGTTTTAAGGCACATTTGCGAAACTCAAGAATTGAGCGCGGGCGATGCGAAATTTATTTTTTTCCGGGCGGTTACGGCGGCTTGAATCGGGTTGAAAACGGATTGGCGAATCATTGTTTTTTGATAGACGCGCGCGTTGTTCGCAAATTTAACGGAAACGCCGACCGAATTGTCCGCGAAGTCGTTTTTAAAAACCGCCGTGCTGAGGAAATGCTGGAAACGGCTGAAACGGCGCACGATTGGCTGGCGGTTTCGGTTGACAGTTTCGGCAGAAAAAATCTTGCGCCCGCTCGGCGATTGCTGGCAATCGGTGACGCGGGCGCTTTTATTGATCCGTTCACGGGCAGCGGAATGCTCATGGCGCTCGAATCGGCGGAAATCGCCGCGCGCGTGATTGCCGAAAATCTTCCCGATTTCGAGAAAATTTCAGCCGTTTATCAAAATCTGCATCAAGCTAGATTTTCGCGTCGTCTCCAAGTTTGTTCGGTTTTGCGCCGCGCGGCGTTTCTTCCGAATCTGGCGGCGACAGCCATTTACGCATTGAACTTGAGCAATTCGGCGCGCTTTTTTCTGGCTCGCGCAACCCGGCAAACTTAATCTTTTCTTAATCCGATAAATCCCGCTTTTTAAAATACATTTCCGGTTCCCGTTATCGAATTCGCTCTCCCGATTCTGTTTTAAGCTACAATCAAATTTTGAAATGGTTTTGAAATCTCAAATTTCAAATTCGGAAGTTTTGATTGTCGGCGCAGGTCCGGCTGGTTCGTTTGCCGCCGAAATTTTGGCTCGCAACGGAGTAAGCATAGCTCTGTTTGACGGGCGCGCGCCGAACGCTCCGAAACCTTGCGGCGGCGGCGTTACGTCGAAAGCTCTGAAAATGTACCCGCAGCTTCTCGAAGCCGTCGGGCGGCAAATTGACGATTTGGAAATCTTCGCGCCAAGCGGCAAAAGATTGCGTTTAAAGCTCGACGAGCCGTTTGCAATTTATTCCCGCTCCGCGTTTGATTCGTTTTTGCTCCGACGCGCGGAAAAAGCGGGCGCAACCATAATTAAAGAAAAAGTCACTCTTGTCGGCGGAGAAAATGATTTGTGGAAATTACGCAGTCACGCGATGAGCGGGAATGCAAACGAATATCGCGGCGCGTTTCTGATTGCCGCCGACGGCGCGAACAGCGCGATTGCCAAACGTTTGAGCGGCGCGCTCGAAAAATCGGAAATGGAAGTAGCTTTCGGCTATCGAACGCCACTGCCGAACAACGAACGAGACGCTCCGACGGTCATCGCGTTTTTGCCCGGTTTTGCAGGTTATGCTTGGGCTTTTCCGCGCCCCGACCACGTTTCTTTCGGCATCGCCACTGCTCAGGACAATTTCGATCATGCTCGGCTTGACGATCTTTTATGGCGTTTTATGCTCGGCTGGTATCGCCAGCGCATCGAGCCGCACACAAACATCTGGCAGGATTTAAAGGACGACGAAAACTCCGAAACTCTCGCTCAATTAAATTCGGTTGCGGAACGCTACGCCGCACGCATCCCCGGACTCGCCCCCGAAACTTTGGACAATCGAAAAACCGTCGGCGAAAATTGGGCTTTGCTCGGCGACGCCGCCGGTTTTGCCGATCCGGTGACGGGTGAAGGAATTTATTACGCTCTGCGCTCAGCGGAAATTTTTGCCGATTGTTTTCTAAATAAAAAAGATTACGAAAGTGCGTGGCGCGCGGATTTCGGGCGCGAATTGCGCCGCGCTTCGCAAATGCGCCGACGTTTTTACGGCAACTTTTTCGGTGCCGCTTTCACCGAACGAATGATTCAGTTTGCCGGTCTGCACGGCGGCGTGCGAAAAACTTTGCGCCAGCTCGTCGCCGGCGACCAAGGTTATACGAATTTAAAACAAAAACTCGCTAAAAGAGCCTTTTTGCCTTTTTGAAGAGTGGAAAAAACTCTCACACAAAAAATTAAAGAAAAAGCGTTGGAAATCGGCTTTCACAAAGTCGGTGTGGCGCGCGCCGAAACGTTATTGCGCGAGCGCGAATATCTCGAAAACTGGCTTGAGCGCGGTTTCCATGCCGAGATGCGCTGGATGGAACGCGAGCCTGAAAAACGCGCTGATCCACAGCATTTGCTTGAAAATGCAAAATCGGTCATCTCTGTTGCACTCAATTATTTTACGCCGCACAAACACGACCAGTCGCCCGAAAACGGCAAAGTTTCGCGTTACGCCTGGGGCGATGATTATCACGATGTTTTAAAAGAAAAACTGCGTGAATTGTCGAATTTTATTCGAGAAATTTGTCCGACAATAAACATGAAAATCTGCGTTGATACTGCTCCGGTGATGGACAAAGCGTGGGCGCAGCGCGCAGGACTGGGCTGGATCGGCAAACACTCGAATTTAATCACGCGCGAATACGGCTCCTGGGTTTTTCTGGGCGAGATTTTGCTCGACATCGAGTTGGAATACGACGCGCCGGAAACGCAGGATTTTTGCGGAAGCTGCACGGCTTGTCTCGACGCCTGCCCGACAAACGCGATTGTCGAGCCGCGCGTGATTGATTCAAATCGCTGCATTTCTTACCAGACGATTGAACTGCGCGACGAGCGGCTTTCCGACGAAATTGCTGAAAATTTAAACGGCTGGCTATATGGCTGCGATATTTGTCAGGATGTTTGCCCCTGGAATCGTTTTGAAAAACCGACCGAAGAAATACGTTTTGAGCCGCGTGAGAATAACGTTTCGCCGGATTTAAATGAAATTGCGAATCTCGCGCACGAAAATTACGTCGAACGATTTCGCCGCAGCGCGATGAAACGCGCCAAGCTCGCCGGGCTGCAAAGAAATGCGCGCACTTTGCTTTCAAAGGCTAAAAATTTAGAATAAAGACAAGAAACGCGGGCGGCTCGACTTTCTAAATTTATTTTTAAAACTCGAATTCAAAATATGTTTTTGTTTGCTTTTGCGAAATCGTTGTTTTCGCGTTCGACAATTCGTTTTTCAATTTTGATTTTCTGCCTCGCCGGATGTTTTCCGCTCGCCGCCGCGCCAATTTTTCTCAAAACGGCTCACAAAACTTTGCCTCAGGCGAAACCGCTTTTTATTACTACAGCTTTTGATGTAAACCTGCGTGAAACGCCGTCAGCCGGCGGGAAAGAAGTCGGCGAATTGCCTGTCGGGACAAAGGTTCGTTCGCTTGAGCGTTCAGCGGAAAAGCAAACAATCGGCGGCAAAACCGATTATTGGCATCGAATCGAAACCATCAGCGCTGCAAACAAAAAAGCGGGTTGGATTTTCGGCGGATTTTTGCTGCAATATGATCCGGCAAAACGCGAAACGATTTACAGCGTAATTGCCGCCGAACGCCAGAAAGCGGCGGGTGAAAGTTTTTCCGACAACGCTGAGCTGGTTGATTTTCTGACCGGAATTTTGCCGGAAATCAAATCTCCCGCGACGCTCGCGGAATTGAATTTTGTCAAGCTTTTGGCGCTCAAAAACGCTTTGGCGGCAATTCCTTTTGACAAGCAGACGAGCGAGCCTTACAAAATTTTTATCGAAAAGCAGGAAGCAAACATCGTTTACAGCGATCCGTCCGGTCAATGGTATGTACGCTCAAATTTGTTCTGGGATTTGGCGCGAAAATATAAAACTTTGCCTGCGGGCGAAAAAATCGCCTGGGCTGGCGCGAACAATCCGCTGCCGGGCGAGTGCGAAGGTTATCTGAATTGCTATTTATATTCGCTTAAAGCGACGCACGGCAATTATCTCGAACAATTTCCGCGCGGCGCGCACGCTGCCGAAAGTTTGAAAGCCGTCCGCGAATGGCTTGAGCCGATTGCGGCGGACGCGGCGAAAAAAGAAGTTTACACCGCGCCCACCGAAGTTTCCGAAAAAGCCGAGTTTTATCAAACTCTCACCGATTTGCGCGTGCGAATTTCCAAAACCGGGCTTTTTGAAAAAGACGCCGTTCTGCGACAATTAAACAAAATCGCCGAAGGCTATAAATAATGAAAGATTCTTATGGAAGACAAATCAGAGACTTGCGCGTCAGCTTGACCGACCGCTGCAATTTTCGTTGTTTTTATTGTCTGCCGAACGGCGAGCCGCCGCTGGCTCATAAAGATAAGATTTTAAATTACGAAGAGCTAGAATTAGTCTGCGAAATTTTTGTCTCGCTCGGAATCGAAAAAATCCGTCTTACCGGCGGCGAACCGCTGCTCAGAAAAGATGTAGAAAGGCTGGTCGAAAAACTCGCCAAACTCAAAAGTCCAAAATCCGATATTCCGTATTCCGCATTCCGCCCTCCACACTTAAAGGATTTGGCTTTGACAACAAACGGGCATTCTTTGCCCGAACGGGCGGCGAATTTAAAACGGCTTGGGCTTGACCGCGTGACGATCAGCCTGGACAGCTTGCGGCGTGAAAAATTCAAGGAAATCACGGGCGTTGATAAACTGCCGGACGTTTTGCGCGCGATTGAAGCGGCGAAACAGGCGGATTTAAATCCGGTTAGAATTAATGCGGTCATCGTACGCGGCTGGAACGACGACGAGATTGTCGAGCTGGCGCGTTTTGCCCGCGAAGCGGCGATTTCAATGCGTTTTATCGAATTTATGCCGCTCGATTCCGGTCACGAATGGCGGCGCGAACAAGTCGTTTCGGGGCGCGAAATCCGAGATACAATCAACGCCGCATTTCCGCTCGTTTTAAAACAAAAATCGCGCGGCGCGGAAACCGCCTGGAGATTTGAGTTTGCCGACGGAGCGCCGGGAGAAATCGGAATTATTGCGCCCGTAACGGAGATGTTTTGCGGAGCGTGTTCGCGGATTCGTTTGACTGCGGACGGGCAGATTCGCACTTGTTTGTTTTCGACACAAGAACACAATCTGCGCGACATTGTTCGCGCCGGAGCAACATGCGCTGAAATTGTCGAATTTATCGAATCGGTCATAGCGCAAAAAGAGCCGCGCCATTTTATCAACGAAACCAAATTCGCTCCGGCTTCACGCTCGATGAGCTTTATCGGCGGATGAAAGAAAATTTTAATAACATAGCTTCGTTTTTAGCCGAATGCGGCAAAGAGTTTTATCGGCGCGGTTGGGTATTAGGGACAAGCGGAAATTTCAGCGCGGTTGTTCAGCGCGCGCCCTTGCGAGCTTGCATCACGGCGAGCGGTAACGACAAAGGTGCGCTTGACGCCGAAACACATTTTTTGGAAATTGACGAAACGGCAACGGTATTAAATGGAATCGGAAAACCTTCGGCGGAAACCGAAATTCATTTAACGATTTACGATTTAAAGCCGGAAGCAAACGCGATTTTGCATACGCATTCGGTTTGGGGAACGATTTTGTCCGACGTTTATTTCGAGCGCGGATGCGTCGAAATCGAAGGTTATGAAATGCTCAAAGGTTTAAGCGGCGTGAAAACTCACGAGCATCGAGAATTGCTGCCGATTGTCGAAAATTCGCAGGATTACGACGAATTGAGCCGGACGATTAAACAAACGTTAATCGAGTATCCGGCGGCACATGGAGTTTATCTGCGCCGCCACGGGCTTTACACTTGGGGTAAAACGGTTGCCGAAGCCAAACGGCATATTGAGATTTACGAGTTTTTATTTGAAGTTTTAGGGCGTAAAATGAGTTTGAGGTAAAAGTTTATGAGCGGAACAACGGCGGCAAAAATCAAAACACCGAACTCAAAATCGCGTCCGAAACATTTAACGGTCGGCGACGTTGCGGTTGATGTCACGCGGCTGGTTCGTCCGAAAATCAGCGACGACGATTTTTTTGCTTTCTGTCGGCAAAACGATGAATTGCGAATTGAGATGACCAAAGAAGGAGACGTAATCATTATGCCGCCGACAACGAGTGAAACCGGGAGAAAAAATTTCAATTTAGCGGTTGAGTTTGGAATTTGGGCGAAAACGGACAAAACGGGCGTTGGTTTTGATTCTTCGACCGGATTTACATTGCCGAACGGTGCAAAACGCTCGCCCGATGTTTCGTGGATTCGGCGCGAACGCTGGAACGCGCTGACCGACGCGCAGAAAAATAAATTTGCGCCGATTTGCCCGGATTTTGTTGTTGAGCTGCGTTCAAAAACAGATTTGCTCAAAGATTTACAGGATAAAATGCAGGAGTACATCGAAAACGGTGCCGTGCTTGGCTGGCTGATTGATGCAACCTCGAAGAAAATTTATGTTTATCGTCCCGACGAAGCGGTGGAAACGCTCGATAACCCCGAAAAGATTTCGGGCGAACCGCTGCTTAAAAATTTTGAATTGGATTTGAAAGAAATTTGGTGAAAATTTTATGGCAGTTGTTACAGTACCCGATAAAAACTTAGTTTTACGCGAAGCGGAAGAAATCAAAAATTATCTGGCAAAAATCGGAATAGATTATGAACGCTGGGACGCCGACGGCGCGCGCGTTTCGCCCGACGCCGCGCCTGAAGAAATTCTGGCGGCTTATTCCTCTGAAATTGAAAAATTAAAAGCGGCGGGCGGTTATGCGACGGCGGACGTAATTGATATAAAACCGGAAACGCCGAATCTCGACGGAATGCTCCAGAAATTTCGCCCCGAACATTGGCACGATGAAGACGAAGTCCGCTTTATTGTCAAAGGTCACGGGCGTTTTCATATCGCTCCGAAAAACGGCGATGTGACGGCAATCACTATGGAAGCCGGTGATTTGATTCGCGTTCCGCGTGGGACAAAACACTGGTTCGATTTGTGCGAAGACCGGACGGTGCGCGCGATTCGGCTTTTCCAAGACACTTCGGGCTGGACGCCGCATTACACGAGCAGCGGCGTTGAACAAAAATATTCTTAAAATCTCACCATAGAAGCGCAGAGACACAGAGTTTTAACTCAAATTTTTCTCTGTGCTTCTGTATCTGCGGTGTTTCAAATGAAAGCTATCCTGCTCGACATCGAAGGCACGACGACGCCGATTGATTTTGTTCATAAAACGCTTTTTCCATTTGCGCGCGAGCGAATGCGGGAATTCGTGCGCGCCAATTTCGGTCGGCTTCAGGATGAAATCGCGTCGCTCTACGCCGAACATAAATTTGATTCGGAAGAAGGCGAAAACCTTGCGCCGTTCGATGAAACAAGCGCCGAGTCAGTCGCGGAATATTTGATTTTTCTCGTTGATCAAGACCGGAAATCAACCGCTTTAAAATCAATTCAGGGACAAATCTGGCGCGCGGGTTACGAATCGGGCGAGCTGCGCGGGGAAGTTTTCGACGACGTTTTACCGGCGTTCAAGCGATGGAAGGAAAACGGTAAAACGATTGCGATTTTTTCTTCGGGAAGCCGTCTGGCGCAGCGGCTGATTTTCAATTTTAGCGTCGTCGGAGATTTAAGTTCTTACATTTCCGCATATTTCGACACAACGACGGGCGCAAAAAAAGAGTCGGAAAGCTATCGAAAAATCGCTGAAAACCTGAGTTTTCTACCTGTGGAAATCTTGTTCGTTTCCGATGTCCTTGCCGAATTGAACGCGGCATTTGAAGCTGGGATGCAGACCAGACTTTGCGTGCGCCCGAATAATCCTCCGATTAGCGAACCGACCGCGCATCTAACAATCAGCAGTTTTGACGAGCTGGAATAAATGTTTTCAATTTTGAGATTTAATCTTGAGCGCGTTAATCTGTGATTTCAATCGTATTTTCAAGGGGATTTTTTTTATGGAAAGCAATCAAAATTTAGAAATTGCGACGCTTGGAGCCGGTTGTTTCTGGTGCGTCGAAGCCGTATTTGACGATTTAAAAGGCGTCGGAGATGTCGTTTCCGGTTATTCGGGCGGCGAAATCGAAAATCCGACTTACCGTGAAGTCTGCTCCGGTTCGACCGGACACGCCGAGGTCATTCAAATCAAATTTAATCCGCGGGAAATCTCTTTCCGCGACATTTTGCGAGTCTTTTTTACGGTTCACGACCCGACGACTTTAAATCGTCAGGGCGGCGATGTCGGAACGCAATATCGTTCGGCGATTTTTTATCATTCGCCCGAACAGAAACAAATCGCGCACGAAGTAATCGAAGAAATCACCGCCGAAAGGATTTACGACAATCCAATCGTGACGGAAGTTACCGAATTTGCCGAATTCTATCCGGCGGAAGACTATCATCAGGAATATTTTGCCAACAACCCGACGCAGCCGTATTGCGCTGCGGTCGTCGCCCCGAAAGTGCGAAAGTTTAGAGATAAATTTGCCGACCGGCTGAAAAAATAAAACTTAGCCGCAAAAAAGCGTCGGAGATTTACAATTTTGTAAATCTCCGACGCTTTTTCGTTATCGGTTATGAACGCGGCGGAATGTTGTAGCTTTTGATTTTCGAGTTAAGCGTCGTCGCATTTAAGCCTAACAGGCGGGCGGCGCGCGATTGATGACCGGCGGTTTGGTCGAGCGCGCGGCGGATCAAATCAATTTCAAAACGGCGCACTTCATCGTAAAAATTAACGCCGCGAGCCAGCTCAACTTCGCCCGACGCGCCTGCGGAATCGCGCACGGCGGCGCGCGCCAATTCAGGATTTCGTACTTCAGCCCGCAGACATTCTTCCGTTATTTCATCTTCCGGCGCAATAACGACCGCGCGCTCGATGATGTTTTCCAGCTCGCGCACGTTTCCCGGATAAAAATAATTTTCCAAAAGCGATAAAACTTCCGGGTTGATTTGTTCCGAGATTTGCCGCCCGTTTTCCTCGTTGTATTTGCGGATGAAATGCTGCGCGAGCGGCAAAATGTCTTCGCGGCGCTCTCTGAGCGGCGGCAATTCAAGCGGGACGACCGACAAACGATAATACAAATCTTCGCGGAAAGTTCCCTGCCTAACAAGCTCTTTTAAATCGGCGTTGGTGGCGGCGACGATTCGCACATCAACCCGGTGCGGCGTAGTGTCGCCGATTGGCGTGAATTCGCGCTCTTGAATGACGCGCAGCAGGCGAACCTGCATTTCCGGCGGAACGTCGCCGATTTCGTCGAGGAAAATCGAACCGGTGTCGGCGACTTCAAACAAGCCTTTTTTCGAAGCGACCGCGCCGGTAAAAGCGCCTTTCGTATGCCCGAACAATTCCGATTCGAGCAGTTCCGACGGAATGTTCGAGCAGTTGACGACGACAAAAGGCTGTTCGGCGCGCGGGCTGTTTTCGTGTATCGCTTTGGCGATTAATTCTTTTCCGGTCCCGGATTCGCCCGTGATTAAAACCGTCGAGCGAGCCGGCGCAACGCGGTCGACCAGCCGGAAAACGTTTTCCATAGCGGTCGAGCGTCCGATGATGGCGTTGCGTTTAACCTCGCGCGTCATCGCCTGACGAAGAGTTTGTCGCTCTTCTTCTTTGCGGCGTTTTTTGACGCCGCTGGCAACGAGATTGATGATTTGCTCGTTTTGAAACGGTTTGCGAACAATTCCGGTTGCGCCTTTTTCCCAAGCCGAGACTGCTGTATCGAAAGTCGCGTAAGCCGTAATCATTAAAACAACGGCGTCCGAATCAATTTTCAGAAGCTCTTCGAGTGTAGAAAGCCCACCGATTCCCGGCATCGAAACGTCCAGCAGCACAACGTCATACGAGCGGCGCGAATACATCTCCAACCCTTCTTCACCTGTTTTCGCCAAATCAACTTTATAACCTGTCGACGACAATAAGACTTCAAGCACATCGCGCATAATTTCTTCGTCATCAACAACTAATATCGAACCTTTTTTAGCCATAGTTAATTAAATATAACAAAGAACTTGGTTGCAAAACATAAAACGAGGCGTTGCCTCGTTTAAGCAAAGTCTTAAAAGAAACAAGTTATAAAATTCAGAACTCAAAGGCAGCTCCAAATAGAGCTGTGCATGATAGAGATTGAACTAATCTGCCCGAAAATAGCGCCGTTTATATCAGCAAACTACCTCTCGTTAAAGCAGGTCACATTATTGAACAAGCAAAGCGCTTTTATTGTAGGGTGCAGTAGAAAAGGCTCTCACCGTTTACAAGTGATTCTCTTATCCTGAATCTGATAAATATCTAATTTTTTGGAGGAAATCCGAACAAATGGATTATTTCCAAAACTTTCTCCCTTCTCTTATTTATAAAGAAAAATGATAAATGCTTATTAAATCGGGATTATTATTTTCTACAAATTAACAGTGCGTTTTTTTTTAGAACGTCATGATGATGGTATAAATTTTGCGTAATCGTTGAACGCTTTTCTCGTTTCTTAATCTTAGATTAAACAACTTATAATCTCGTTACGACACGGGAAATCTTTCTAAACAGCGGCATGTTAAGACCTTATCGCTTTTTCAGGCAAGCTGTTTTTGTATATGTCAAGAAGTTAGGCGACAGATTCAATTTCACTTCGGAGGAAAATAAAATGAAAAGACTCTTAAGCACTTTGGCAGTGTTATTACTGATTGTTTCTAATCAGATTGCTGTCCAAGCGCAAACAACAACAGGCTCCCTTTCAGGTACGGTCACGGATCCAAACGGCGCGGTTTTGCCGTCAGCCGCCGTAACTGTAAAGAATAATGAGAAAGGCACGGAGCGCAATGCAACGACTAATGAAAACGGTCAATTTAACTTTACCGTTTTGGAACCCGGTACCTATTCGGTCTCAGTTGAAAGCACAGGCTTCAAGCGGACCGTAGCTCCTAATGTAGTCATTAACGTTTCGCAGGTGGCGGAAGTTACTATTGCGATGGAAGTAGGGGCAGCAACTGAGACTGTTACGGTCACTGCTGCCCAGGAAGTAGTTAACACTACAAGTCCCAGTATTACCAATGTAATCAGTACGCAACAGGTCCGTGATCTGCCGCTAGCGGGACGAAATCCGTTAGAATTGGCAGGACTACAAGCGGGAATCGCGGTAGTCGGAACTGATGTTCGAGGCTCATCCGTGGGCGGATTACGCCAAAGCACAACCAATATTACCCAGGACGGTATTAACGTTCAGGACATGTTCGTGAAGACAAGCTCGTTCTTTGCTATGAGTTCACCGGCGATCAGTTCAATTGGCGAATTTAGTATCACAACAAATACTGTAGGCGCTGATCAAGGACGCGGCGTAGGTCAAGTAAACATGGTTACTAAGAGCGGAACGAACGATTTTCATGGCGGCGTGTTTTATATGGGTCGCAATGAGGCGTTTAATGCCAACTCGTTTTTTAATAATTTTGCCGGCACCCCAAGAACGAGGCAACGCCAGCATTACTATGGCGGAGACATTGGCGGTCCGATGTACTTTTTGAATTTCGGCGAGGGCGGACCGACTCTCTTCAAGGGAAAAGATAGAGCTTTCTTCTTCTTTTCGTTTGAAGGTTTTCGCGAGAATTTCCAAGTTACAAGAAACCGAACAGTGCTCACACAAGAAGCACGTCAAGGAACTTTCCGATATACGGGAACCAATGGACAGCTTCAGACTGTTAATTTGCTTCAGATCGGAAATGTGAGTTTGCTGAATCCTATCGTAGCGGCGCAGTTAGCTCAGATACCATTACCGAATAATAACCTGGTCGGCGATAACTTTAACACGGCAGGGTATCGGTTTAATATATCGGGACTGGACGAAAACAGAAAATATGCATTCCGCTATGATCATCAATTGGTGAAAGATTCGCCGGTTGGGGCGCATAAACTGGAGTTCGTATTTAGCAAAGCGGTATTCGCGACCGACCCAGATACTTTAAATGCAGGCGAAGAGAATTTTCCCGGTGGACCGGTCAATACTCAAGCGTCTTCCAGATGGCTTATAACTCCGGCATTAGTCTCCACTTTTGGCAATATGACTAATTCACTTCGCTATGGTCGGCAGTGGGCGCCGGTAGATTTCCCGCGCAGTGTAGCGCCTACCGAACCCTTTATAGTTACGTCATGCTGCACTGATCTCTACAATACCGGTATGGCTCAGGGACGTACTACTACAATCAACGAGGTCAGGGACGACTTCATTATGCCGAAGGGAAATCACCTGTTCAAACTTGGGTTTGATTATCAAAAGACCTTCCTTGACCAGTATAACGACGTAGGACTTAATCAGACCATCAATCTGGGAACAAACTCTGCTAACCCTAGTGGTATTCTACAAGCGGAACTTCCCTTCTCAGTATCAGCCGATCTTACCCGTGCCACAAACGTTTACACCACCATTGTCGGAAATCTTGCCAGCGCGAGCCAAACTTTCAATGTGACATCCCCGGATTCCGGTTTTGTCCCGGGCGCGACGCGCAAAAGACAGCTACAGACAAAAGATTTAGCCATCTACGGTCAAGATCAATGGCGTGCTTTCCAAAACCTTACTCTCACTGCCGGTCTCCGTTGGGAATATTTCGGAGTTCCTACTGTCCCCAATGGTTTAGCTTTTGTACCTACTGATCCTCTCTCTATCTATGGCGTTTCGGGCGAAGGAAATCTCTTTAAACCGAATGCACCGGCTGGACTTACTACAGTAAGTACGAATCTTAATTTCTTAGGCGATAACAAGTTTTATCCGGAAGATTACAACAACTTTGCGCCTTCTGTTGGAATCGCTTACTCGCCTGACTTTAAGAGCAGTCTTTTGCGAACGCTGTTCGGCTCTGAAGGAAGAAGCTCAATCCGTGCCGGTTATTCACAGAGCTTTGTGAAAGAGGGCTTGACCATTCTGAGTGCGATACAAGGTAACACAACAACAAATCCGGGGCTGATTCAGACCGTAAATAATACAGTTCCGACCGGAGTATTAACTGCTGCCGGCGTTCCGCTGAACACTCCTTCATTTAGTGTTCCTGTTACCAGCAGGCAGAATCTTCTTCTCAATCAGAGCAGCGGAGTGTTTTCCGTTGATCCAAACATTGTTACACCTTATGTTCATCAATGGTCTGTCGGCTATGAACGTGAGATTCTTCCGCAAACAGCTATCGAGATTCGTTACGTTGGCAATTCCGCCCTAAAACAATGGCGCGCTTTCAACGTCAACGAGGTCAACATCTTCGAAAACGGATTCTTGCAGGAGTTCTTAAATGCACAGAAGAATCTCGCACTTCGTGGAGGCACCAGCTTTGCGCCGGGTTGTGCAGGATGTGTTGATCTTCCTATTCTGAACAGATTCTTTGCCGGCTTAGCTGCCAATAGCACGAGCGGTTTTGCAAGCTCGACATTTATCAGCAATCTGACTGCTAACAATGTCGGTACATTTGCCTCAACTTTGGCTTTTAGCCCAACGTATAGAACGGCTCGCGAAAATCCTGCAAATGGAATTGCCGCCAATTTCTTTGTGGCGAATCCGAATGCCGGTTTCGCGCAGATTTTAACCAACGAAGGAGAGTCTAATTATCACGCGCTTCAAGTTGAACTGCGCCGCCGTTTATCTAATGGTTTGCAATTCCAGGCAGACTATACATTTAGCAAGACTCTGACAAACTGCGCAGATTGCTATGGCAACAACCAAACTGACTTAGCCAGTTTCCGTACGCTTCGTAATAAAGACCTTGACTGGCGACGTTCTAACATTGACCAGACTCATAGATTTGTTGCGAATGGCTTGTACGAACTCCCGTTCGGCAAAGGAAGGGCATTTTTGAATGGTGGAAATCCGGTAATTGACAGAATAGTCGGCGCCTGGAATTTGGGTGCAATCGTCACCTGGCAAACAAGACCTCCGTTCTTTGTTGCCTCAAGTCGGACTACATTCAATAGCTTCAACTCGGGCAATAATCCAGCGGATCTTGTAGGAATAACCTTCGAGGAGTTCAAGAAAAACCTTGGGGTTTACAAAACTCCTACCGGTGTATACTTTATCAATCCCGACTTACTGGACATTACGGTTAATCCGGCAACTGGAGCTTTTGTAAGCTCTAAATTAAAACCGGGCTTAATGGCTGCTCCAGCACCAGGAACATTTGGTAATTTCCCGCTGAACAGTTTAAACGGACCGGCTTACTTCAACTTAGATTTGAGCTTAACGAAACGGCTTCGTATCACGGAGAATGTGAGGCTGGAATTGAAAACAACGGCTATCAATGTTCTTAATCGGGCGAGTTTCGTCTATGGCACGCAAAACTTTGACGCAACTAACTTCGGAAGAATCACAGGTCAAAGCAACAATTCGCGAATTGTCCACTTTGAAGGTAGAGTACGGTTCTAATGCTTTGAATTAGAACTTTGCATTTACTATAATTGAGTGATTTTTCACCTTTGACGGCGTTGTTAGTTAATCAACAACGCCGTTTTTTAATCTTCGCTGCAAACTTACAAACCCCAGAGCGATTGATTTTCAGGGTTTCAAGCTTTTCAAGTCGGAGAACTAATTCTCTAACAACAACGGATGAATAATTGAAAGGAAACAAGTATATGGTTTCGCAATCTAAACTTAATTTAGGAGTATTTCTCTTTTCGCTTTTCCTGCTCCTTTGCATTGCTAATTGTGTGTTTGCACAAGTCGGCGGACTTGAGGCATTAGATACAGGCTTAGGAGGCGGCAACTCGATTGTTGGAACTGTTTTAGGTCCTTCAGGACATCGCTTGGGCGTGCGTGTCAGGGTCAAGCTTGAAACGATGACCAGAGGTGACAGAAATACAACAACAGACGAATACGGGAATTTTACTTTTCGCGGGGTGCCTTCCGGAAATTACACTATCGTTATAAATAATGAAAAAGATTTTGAACCTTTAACGCATCCGCTGGATATTATTCAAGTTAGAGGCGCACCGCCTCAGGTCTACAATTTGAATCTCCGACTAACGTCAAAAGCAACTCCAAAGCTAAAACCGGGTGTTATAGATTCAGAGTTGGCAAACGTGCCGAAGAAGGCTTTAGATTTATACATAAAAGGACTCGAATTTGTTAAGAACCGCGACTTTAAGAGCGCTATCGAACAATTTCAGCTATCAATCGTTGAATATCCTAATTTTATGTATGCGTACAATGAATTGGGAGTCCAATATCTTCGTCTGAATGATTTGAAAAAAGCTGACGAATCTTTTCAGTCGGCTATCAAAATCAAACCGGATGCATTTGCTCCGCTTATGAATCGAGGCATCGTGCTAGTTCAAATGAAGCAATTCGAAGAAGCTGAACTAGTGCTGCGCAAAGCACTAAAAATTGAAGAAAAGTCGCCTGTCTGTCATTACTTTCTTGGACAAGCACTGGCAAATTTGGGGCGCTTCGACGAAGCTGAAAAGGAATTAGCCTCCGCCATAACCTTGGGCGGCGATGAGATGAAAGAGGGTCACCGATTTTTGGCAATTATTTATAGCGCCCAGGGAAATAAGAAACGCGCGTCAGATGAATTAGAAACTTATCTGCGCCTGGTTCCGACGACCCCGGATGCGGAACAGCTTCGCAATGTCATTCGGCAGCTTAATGACTCTAAATCGCCTGCTCCCGTACCTTCAACTGAAACAAAACCGTCCACATAGTTTCTAACCGAAACTATGTGGACGGTTTTGCTCACGGGGCGACGAATTTAATAGCTTAATGAGAAATATCCATAATGCCATCGTTTCTTTAATGGAAAATTCTTCCCCATTTCGCCGGCAATCATTTTTTTACATTGTCAATACTCGTCGCCAGAACATCGCTTAATGCGCAGATTGCAACCTTCTTTGGCTCTCGCGGCAATGCTATGTTGCCCAAATCAAATGACTTATTTCCGACTATCGTGACATCTCCGGCAGATACCCATCCGTTTCCAAAATCAATATATAACGGAACCGGCATTACGAAATTATCCGAAACTCCCGATTGCGTAATCTTGCCGCTCAAGACAACTTTTCCGTCCGCCTTGTTAATATT
Source organism: Pyrinomonadaceae bacterium (assembly GCA_036400075.1). Taxonomy (GTDB): domain Bacteria; phylum Acidobacteriota; class Blastocatellia; order Pyrinomonadales; family Pyrinomonadaceae; genus JALZCH01. Next base: position 14,016 of record DASWLV010000181.1, on the reverse strand, counting down.
GTATTCCAGCTTATAAGCCGGGACTTCCGTTCCGTAAACCCACTGGTCGAAAAACCAATCCATCTTGCCGTTTTTGTCAATATCCATTTTCGGAGTTATGTGTTTTTCGACAATTGCTTTGAAATCTTCAGTCGAAACGTCCTTATTATAATGAGTTTTAATAAAATCTCTCATCATCACTTGAAACTTCGCATCGCCTTCTTTCCTGTCATTCATCATCATCCGAATCATATGCAGGATATAAGCGCCTTTCGGGTAAATCAGATTTTGCGCAATACCGCCCGTTCTGGCTGTATTCAAGCGATACCCTTGAGTGACGGGTCCGACCGTATATGGCTTTAAACCTTTTGTTCGCGGAGAGGCTTCGACAATTTGCTTTCGCTGCTCTTCCCAAAATTCATTAAACTTTTTGATGTCTTTCTTGACGAATTGGATATACAGAGACGTTGATAATTCCGCAAATCCTTCGCTCATCCATTGGTCGTGATAACTGGTCCAACCGGAAGAATGTCCCCACCATTGATGCGCAACTTCGTGGGGCGCTACTTCACGCCAGAAACCGGCTGTTCCTGTGCCGATTCCGAAAAGCTGAGTTCTCTGTGTAGAATCAATAAAAGCCATATACGGCATATAAATCAGCGTCGCCCAAGCCTGCCCGAAATTTACCGCCGGTTGCTGCGTCATGGCTATTCGATTAAACGGGAGCTTCCCGAAATAAGCATGATAGATTCTGGTCGAGTTCTGTGTTTCGCCTAAGACATACTCCGCCATGCTCGAAGTCGAGAACGACCCTAAAGTAGTTTCCGTTTTAATGCCGGCGGCTTCCGCCCGCTCAATATTGCGCTGAATTGATTTGATTTCATTTGGAACATCCTTATTTACAAAAACCTCCAAAGTGTATCCGGTTACATCATCTTTAAACTCTTTTTTGGTAAAATCACCGTAATTAAAACCCGCAACCGCCATTTCAACGCCTTTGGTTGACCAAGCAGATACTTTTAAATCGCCTTCCGTTTGTTCGGGTTTAACCAATTCTCCGACGCCGACCATGACCATCTGTTTCGGATAACGAAAAGTAATATCAAAGTTCGCCCGGTCTCCAAATTGCGTTCCGCCGTTGTTCGGATACCAGCTCGCGCGGGCAGCCGGATTTAAAATATAATTGCCCGAACCTCTGTTTATTAAAACCCCGTCGCCTTCATATTCGAAATTTAAGACAAAAGGCTTGCCTACTTCGAGCGCGGCGGGGAGAATAACAGCCAGACTTCCGTCTTTTTCGCTGCTTTCCTGAATAATATTTATTTCCTCGCCATTTTCGCCGAAAACTCGTTTTACTTTAAGCGTCGGATATAAATCAAAAGGTAAAACCCGCTGTCCGGGAACCCGCATTGTCATTGTTACTTTATCCGAAGCTAATAATTTAGTTCCGCGCAAAGTTACATCAATCTCGTGCTTGGCAAGGTCAAAAACCCGCCGATCCTGAGAGCTGGTCGCCGTCCCTTTTTTATACTCATCAGCCAAGTGAAACGCCGTCCAGATTCCTCCGCCGGCTTCGCTGTAATCGAGAAGCATTACCTGCTCGGGCGAAACTTCAGCGATTCCCAGAGGATCGAGCTGATATACCAATTTGCTGTATTTTTTACCTTCGATAAAAGATGTGAAAAAACCGGGTCTCGGCGGCGCATACGCATCCATCAAAATCCGCGCGGTCATATTGTAGCGAAAACGGTTGCGAAGCATTGTTTCTTTTTCGCGAAAAGCATCGCGTGCTTTTGTCGCCTGCGCGCCCGCCGTTGACATTTTCGCAGCCGCTGATTTTTTAATCTCATCGAAAGTTTCGTCGGTAAAGAAGATTACCAATTGCGAAAACTGTTCTTTAAGCTCCGGTGATTCGATAAAAAAATTCAACATTTTCTTTTCCGAGTTTACCGGAGGAGTTAACGATATTTCGCCGTCGCCGATAAAGACCGCGCCGGTCGTCTTGCCTTGCGCCGGAGCAAGGAAATACATTTCTCCGCTGCGAAGAGTGAATGTTGCAGCATCGCGCTTTAAGACCAGGTTATTCACGCTCGCATATTCACCGCTGAAGGCATTCGGCGCTTCGGATAATTTACGAAGCTCGGTATAAACCGGATCAATATTAGCTTTTGTGGCTTTAATGGTAACTTCGCCGACGACTCTCGGGGTTTCGGTTGGAGAGGGTTGCGGATCTTGCGCGCGTGCTGAAAAAGCGAAACACAAAATTACCGAAAATACGACAAAAAGATTTTTAATTTTCATTTTTTATCCGATCTTTAAGAAGAGGTTTCCCAAAAACATTAAGTGGCTTTAGATTTCGAGAATTTGCACAATATTGTTATCTCAATAACATAAAGTCAAGCTCTTGACCTTTTACTTGCTGCAAATCCAAAGAATAATTTAGATCCACCTGAATGAGTTTACGTCTTTAATTGTTTAGGGTTGCAAAAACTCATGAAATTTATTTTTCATGTTTTTCAGCAGCTTCATTACTTACACACGACATTTAACTAATTGCGTAACAAATAGTAAGCAATAAAAAAGGTCTCTCAAAATTTGAGAGACCCGAAGCCGTTATATTATGGCTAATTAAAATGCTGATCGTTTCAACTAAAAGTCGTAACGAAGTGCAAATTGTACTTCACGAGCGCTGGTCAAAGTACCTGTAATCCGCCCAAAGGTGGCTGATTCAACGCCAAGGCTTGCAGGAGAGTCAAAATAGACACTGTTTGTGAGATTAAAAGCCTCTGCGCGCAACGTCAGACGATGATTTTCAGACCACGGCATTTGGAATTTCTTCGAAAGAGCCATATCTATATTCATAAAGCCCGGGCTGCGGAATGCATTTCTGCTACCGATTTCACCATGTCTCGGATACCTCAAAGCAGCTCTCGCAGCGGCAGGATCAGCAAAATACTGGATACCGCCTGTTTCATCGTGAATTTCGCCCTTAAATGCGCTCCGATCTCCAACTACATACGAGGGATTTCCCAATCCTAGTTGAAGTGTAAAGGCACCTGAAGCTGCATTAATAGGCAATCCGGAACGAGCGGTGATGATACCGGCAACGTTCCAGCCGCCAATTACTGCATCCAGCCAACGAGGCATATCCGTCCCAAAAGCTCTTTGACGACCAATAGGAAGCTCCCAAATGCCGTTTGCATTAAAGAGATGGCGAATGTCAAAATCGGCATTCGCACGCGAAGCATCGGGATTTAATGCATCTAGAAGCGTACCGCCAAATCCGGTATTTGTAATGCTTGATTGATTATCAATTGCATGTGACCAGGTATAGTTTACATCATACGTAAATCCCTGTGAAAAACGTTTCTGCAGACTAACCAACATACCATCGTAATTCGAGTAACCTTTGTTCGTAACAAAATCATTCAAGGCGAATTGAGCGCTCATCGCGACATTCGGTCGAATAAACTGATTTTGATACAACGCGCGAATAAGCTGAGCTGTACCTCCGGTTCTGATCTGTTCCCTGAAATTATTTGTTATAAACTGTGTGCAGTTAAACGTACCGGCAGGGCAAAATGCAAGTCCATTAGTCCCCATACGAGCTTGATTTTCAAACCATGGCTGGCGTGTAACAATAGGAGCTGAGATACCGGCTGCTACCTGTGCCTGAACTTCTGCCTGAGTAGCATTCAACGCATCAAACAGCAATTGACCGGATGCCGGATCTTTGAAATTTAATGCCTGCCCGATATCACTTTGAGTCCAAAGCTTGCGTCCTCTGCGCCCAACGTAAGTAACATCCAGAATCATATTGAGCGGCAATTCGCGTTGAACGCCGAAGCTCCATTGATAGGAGTAAGGGATCTGGAAATTTTTATCAATTACGTAATTACCCACGTTTGCTGCAAGCCCGTTCGGAACTCCGTTAGTAACAAAAGGAGAAACAGTTTTAGCAATTACGGGAGCTACGTTTTGAACTGGCAGAGAAGTAAGACCTGTAAATCTCGGATCATTCAACAAGGCAACTCTTGCATCTGTATTTCCGAAGTTTGTTACAGCAGAACTGTCAAAGAGATATGTTGACTGGTCAATAAGAAACGTCATGGCTCCGCCCGGACGGTCATAAATTATAGAAGCACCGCCGCGAAGTGAAGTTTTCCGTTCGCCGAAAATTGCGCCCAATAAACCGCCTTTGAATGACGGATTGTAGGCAAAACCTATTCTGGGAGCAAAGTTGTTCTTATCGGTTTCATAAAAAGGTCTGCCATTGTTCGCTTTTCCAATCAAACTGTAAGTCATGATTGGTTCGGCTGATACTCCGGCAATTCCATTAGCCGCATTTTGAACCCTATTAGCCAAATACTCCTCAGAGTCTACAATATTAGATCCTGTCTGAAATCCATTTGTTTCATACGGAGCAGGATATAAGTGCCAGCGCACACCTAAATTTAACGTTAGATCACTGCGTACTTTCCAATTGTCTTGAGCATAAAGCTCATACTCGTTGTAAGCATAGTTTCGCGATCTTCCGGTTCCGGGAGCCGAGGCGTTGCCTTGCGGATCGTAAACGAAATTGGTACTAACTAACGCCACTCTGCCTAAAAGATATGCAAACGCAGCGTCATATGTCGCGGTAGAACCCGCCCGGATAGCGGGAGGAGCGGAAGTACCGGGGGCACCAGAAGGACGTAAAGTTGCATTGAGCTGTGACGTAAGACCACCGAGACCGAGTGTGGCAAAATTAAAGTCACTGGTAAGCGACGGATTTTGGCGAATCGGTTTAAATTGACCACCGAATTGGAAAGTATGTGATCCTGTAGTCCATGTGGCATCATCGCGAATTGTCGGTACAGTAACAACTCGATCCTGATAACTCATATCCGCAAAGGGAGCTGTCAAAACACCGCCTCCAGTAAAGCTATTCGGAAAAGCGGGAGATTGTGCCGGAACAAAATAATTTTGCTGTCTCGAAATTCCCACTGTTGCTTGATTAAAGAATTTCGGCGAGATAACCCAGCTATGTCCGATAGCAAATGCATAGCTTTTATCTTGAAATAGTACTTGATCCTGATCACCCGGAAATAGCTGTACCGCGTTGGTCGAGCCGCGCCGATTAACAGTGAGACGACCAAAGATTTTCTGCTCGTCACTTATATTTCCGTCAATACGAGTTGTGTATGTATTGTCCGCTCTAACATTAGGAGCGTTAAATCTGAAAAGCCCCGTATTGAGACCATCGCCGCCCGTTAAATCATTAGCTTGCGGATAGCGGCTATTGATAAAAGATAAAAGCGCTGCGTTAGCTCCTATCCCACGCGGATCAAGAGAAGCTACCTGTGCTTGCGTAAGGAATGCAATACAGTTCGGATTATTATCTAAACGGCTGGTTGCCGGGCAGGCAGCACCGGATGGATCAGTCGCTCTTATATAAGCTATTCTTCCTTCTCGATAATGCTGAAGCGGTACGGTTCGAGACGCAGAAACCTGGGAATCGTCACGTCGCCCTTCATAGTCAAAAAAGAAAAACAATCTGTCTCTACCGCTTTGGACCACTGGTCCGCCTTCGCCAAACTTTAAGAAATGTAACGGTCCGCCAAGGCTGCCGCCAAATTGGCGACGTTGTAATAATGGTCTCGGAACTCCATTTCTATTATTGAAGAACTCATTGGCTGCAAATTTGTCACTGCGATAATAAATACGTGCAGATCCGTGATAGTCATTGGTGCCGCTTTTCGTTGCCAATTGAACTTGACCGCCGCTGCTGCGACCTTCTGAAGCGTTCGGATTAGCCGAAACAGCTCTGAATTCTTGAATAGAATCAATAGGAGCATTAGCGACAGTAGCAAAAGCCTGCCCTGACGCAACGTCGTTTGCATCTATCCCATCAACAGTCACATTTCCCTGATCAGTTCTGGAACCTGCTACGGAACCTACGCGGTTCGCATTTCCAGTACCGACGTTATTTCCAATGACACCCGGCTGCAAACCAATCAGCGCTGCCGGCGAGCTGCGAATCTGAATTGGGAGTTCACGTAATTGTTGTTCTCCAATTACATTACCGACACTGGCATCAGTTGTATTCAATGTAACATCGCCGGCAGTTGATTCGATTTCCACTGTTGCGGAAACGTTCCCGGCAGTTAATTCTGCATTGTGGGTTTCGGTTCTTCCGATTCCAAGCTGAACATCGTTAAGCACTGAGGTTTGGAAACCTTGTGCCGTAAAAGTGAGTCGGTATCCGCCTCCGGGCGACACATTGTTAAAAACATAGACGCCCTGGTCATTGGAAGTCGTGGTTAATTCTCTGGACGTTTTTGTATCCAGAAGGACGACTTGCACACCAGGCACTACCGCGCCGCTGGGATCGGTAATAACTCCGGTGACGCCCGAAACCGCCTGTGCGGAAACCAGGATAGGAGATAAGAGCAAAAGTAAGGACATTACCAGCAATGAACTTAGTTTTACTACTCTTTTGTTTGTTTTATTTTTAGAGGTTGAAAGGTTAGAACTAAATGAATTTCTTTCCAACATCAGCAAAGTTTTTTCCATTTTTATACTCCAGAATCGGTTTTGAGTAAGTTGAATAAGCTTTAAAGGCTTGCTTCAACTCCATTACTATTAAATTAATCGTGAAACAGAAATTGCTATAAACTAGCTTGTAATTTCTACTTATAAACAAGTTCTGTTCCACTTAAAGCGGAAATCGGTTTGCGAAGTAAAATGCGGATTTTTTCCAAAAAATTAAATGTCAATATTAAAAAACATTCGATCTTTTGGATTATCTTCCAATTTTTCGGATATTGTTTTTATGATGAATATTAAAATTGGTACTCAAGGCTGGAACTACGGCGACTGGGTTTCCAGAACCGATGAAACGGTATTTTATCCGCACGGAACAAAATCGAGCGAGATGCTCGCCGTTTACGCCCGCGCTTTTGAGACGGTCGAGGTTGATTCCACTTTTTATGCGATTCCGCAGCAGCAAACCTTTGAAAATTGGGCGAAGAAAACGCCCGATGATTTTACATTTTCTCTCAAAATGCCGCGCGAGATAACGCACGACGCTGGTTTGCAAAAATCGTCGTTTCCGGCGCTCGATGAATTTTGCGAGCGCGCATTAACTCTAAAAGAAAAGCTCGCCGCCGTTTTGATTCAACTGCCGCCGCAGTTTGAAGCCGACGAAGAGCGTGTGCGCGCATTGCTTGAATTTCTTCCGCGCCTTCCGAAAGAAATTCGATTTGCAGTCGAATTCCGCAGCCGCTCGTGGTTTAAAGGCGAAACGCTCGACGTTTTACGGAAATATAACGTCTCACTGTCTTTAACTGAAAGCAGCTTTATTCCGCGCTCATTTATGTTTGAAGCCGCCGGGAAATTAACCGCCGATTTCGTTTACGTCCGGTTTATGGGCGAGCGCGATTTGACCCGGTTTGATTGCATTCAGCGAAAACAGGATGAAAATCTGTGGCTCTGGTTTGAAGTTTTGTCGGAAATAAAAGCTCCGATGTTCGTCTATTTCTCGAATTTTTACGAAGGCTTCGCCCCGACGAGCGTGAACAAACTAAAACGAATGTTTCGTCAGAAAACGACGGATTTTTCAGAACTCGAAAACCAACCGTCACTTTTCTAAAACGCTTGCGTGAAGCGGAAATGCAGTTGTCCCTGTCGCAGACGGTAAACTGCCGGAGGCGCGGGCGCGGTTTGCGGAACGAGAAATTCCGGCGGGTTGAGCAAATAGCCGTAATCAACCGCAAACGAACCGCCAATCGGCAGCCTTAAGCGAACTCCCAAACCGACTGTGTTCGTCCATAACGCCCGCAAATTATAATTGTCAACATCGGCTGGAGTTGACGCGCGCGGCTTGAAAATCTCGCCAACGCGGCGGAAAACATTGCCGCCGTCGTAAAACGGAACTGCTTGAAAGAAACTTGTCAGCGGCACGCGCGCTTCGAGATTAAGGATTGCCAGCGCGTTTCCGCCGACCGGAACTGTGAATGGCGGAATAAAAATTTGATTACCTTCTCTGTCTCGGAATTGCGCTTGCGGAACGATGACGCGGCGCGGTCCGGCTTCTTCAAATGCGAAACCGCGCAAAGTTGTCGAACCGCCGCCAAAAAACCGTTCGCTGATCGGCAGCGAACGGTCGGTTTCATCAATCGTCCCGTTGCCGTCGCGGTCGCGCACCGAGAAAAGCGAAGCCGCGCCGAGCGTCGCTCGTCCGGCGAGGACAGTGTTGTTCAGACGCTTGAATTGAAAATATCTCTGATAAGTCGCGTTGATGCGGTTAAATGAAACGTTTCCGCCCAAAAACTGCGCCGAAAGCTGATAATCAACTGATAAAAAATCGCCCGTCGTCGCGTCTGTCGCATTGTAGCGGCACGGATCGCCTTCTTCGCCCGTACGGATTCTTTCGAGCAACGAGCGGCGATTATTGCAGTTTTGTCTGGTGTCGCGCGCAAAAGTTGCGCCGACACCGGAGATTCTGACGATTCTGTCGGGCTGCAAAAGCGGCGCGACGAGCAGGCTGGCGGTGTTGAAAATCCGCACGTCTTCGTAACGGTAGCGAACGAACAACAAACTGCGCGTGCGGCGGCTAAGCGTCCGGCTGGTTTCCAGATTAAAGGACAAACGATTGATTGAAGGCTCGCCGGTTTTTGCGCCGAACTCGTCAATCGGATTGCCTTCTTCGTCGAGTCTTTGAACGATTCCCATCGCTCCCTTGTCGAGCGTCGTGCGGAAAAATCTGGTCACGCCCGTATCGCGCAGATATTGCGCGGTAAACGTCAAAGGCGCAAAACGACCGCTCGCTTCGCGCATAAAACGCGGATTGGTGAAATTAAGCTGAACGAGCTGCTGCCGTTGGCTCATCTGAATTCGCGCGCCGCCCTGATACAGACGACCGAGCAGATTAACGTGGCGAATATCAACAAAACCGCGAGCGCCTTCGTCGGTCGAATAACCGCCGCCGTAGCTTAAAATGCGCGGCGGAGATTCTTCGATATTGATAAAAACGTCGCGCAGCTCGCCCGTGCCGTCGTCTTTTGTTCCGGCTGGTTCGGTCGTGATATTTGCCTGACGAAAAGCGTCGGTCGCATACAAATTGCGCTCGCTTTCGGTCAGTTGGTCAGCCTGCAAAAGTTGTCCAGGCTTAATCGGAATTGATTCGAGAATAGACTCGTTTTTGACGTTTTCGTTGCCGACGGGCAGGATGCGATTGATAAAAGTTTTCGCGCCTTCCTGTTTAATCGTATAAATGACTTTAACGGCTCGCTCGTTCGGATTCTGGCTCGGCACTTCTTCAGTTGAAAACTCGCTGCGGGCTTCGATATAGCCTTCGCGCGCATACAAATCGAGAATTCTGGTGTTTCCCGTCCGCATCCGCGCACGAGACCATTCTCTGCCGGCGAGCGGCGGCAATTCGGCTTTTAAACGGTCGTCGGAAAACGCTGTGTTGCCGACAATCTCAACGTCGGAAACGCGAGTTAGAAGTCCTTCGGTAACGGCGAATGTGATAATCAGATTTTCGCCATCGGGCGAAACGCCCTGCCGCACGCTTGCTTTGGCTTGGCGATAACCTTGTTCGCGCATCAAAGTTTCGATTGTCCCGCGGTCATCCGCCAGAATTTCTTCGCTCGTGTAGCCTCGCCCGTAACCGAGGACGGGAATGATTCCGAGAGCGTTGGCTACCTGCGACCGCAAAGCGGGGCGGACTTCTTCAATCGGCAATTTGTCCGTGCCGGTGATGCGAATTTCGGTCAAACGCAAACGCCGGTTCAAGTCTGCGCGATATGTCACGTGCGCTTCTCTGCCCTGAAAATTTGTGCCGCTGAGCAAATTGCAAGCCGCTTGAGAATTGTTCAGAAAGGTTGCGGCTTCGTCCGGCGTGATTTGCTCGATGCCGCAAACCGGCGTTACCTCTGCGAAAAAGTAGCCTTGTTCCTGAAAATGATTTTCCAACCGTCGTTCGCCTTCGACAATTGCCGAAAAATCGAGCGTGCCTTCGCGTTTTATCGGCAGCAAATTGCGCTGGGTGGCTTCGCTTAAATCAATTTCTTTGCCCGCTTCATTTTCGATTTTGACTTCGACTTTGGCATTGACGTTTCCGGTAATTTCGATGTCCACCCAGTTGTTTTCCGAATCAAGCGTGATCTTCGGGTCCTGGATATTAGCACCGAGAAAATCGGCTTCAACCAGCTCGCGCCGGATTTTATCAATGTCTTCATTTAATCTTTCGCGCGTAAAATATTTGCCGGTTTTCAATTGCAGCTCATCGAGAAGCTTGGCGTTATCAAATCCAACAATATTGAGATTGAATGTTCCGACGCGGGCTTGTGTTCCCGGCACGACGTTAAAAACAGTATTAATGCGCGTTTCGCGTTCGGAAGGCTGCTGCGCGAAACTGACTTGAGCGTTGTAGTAGCCGCGCAACCGCAAATAGCTTTGAATTTGGTCTGCGCTTTGCTCCAAAGCTCGTTGGCTGAGCGTTGTTCCCGGCGTGAGTAAATTCAGACGCAGAAGCAGTTCCTGTTCGGTAATGTCCTTTTCGCCTTCCTGCGCTCCGAGATTGAGGACGACGCGCTCGATGCTGAGCGTGCGGCGAACGACAAATCGAACACGCAGGCTGCGCTGCGCTTGATTGCCTGCCTCAAGAACCTCGACGCGCGCCGCCGCAACCTGCTTCGATTCGTAAAGCGCCTGCAAAGCCTCGCGCGTTTTAACCGCCGAATAATTATTGTCGAGATTTTGGCGGGCAATGTTTTCGAGCCGTTCACGCATTACGGCGTCCTGCCCGGAGTTTTCAAATGTAACTTCGACCGCCGAAATCGGCACGTCTTCAAAGCCGTTTTGCGCGAAAGCCGCCGGCGCAAAACACAGCGCCAAAAACAGAATCGCCGAACGCAAAAACGGAGCGGCAAAATACAGACAGGCGCGCCGCGTTTTTGTCGGCTTAATAAAATTCATTAAAAACGGCTGATACAATCGCAAAACTCGCTAAAATCTTCTTCTGAATCTAACTTCAAAACTAAAGTTGTCTCGTCGCCCTGTGACGTTCGTCAGCGGCGCTTGTTCGTATTGCGCGACAAACGACATTTTGTTTGAAAGACGATATTCGAGAGCCAAAACCTGATTTTGGTCGGCTGAAAAATTCGTCGAATAAGTTATCAGCAGATTTCTGTTAATCTGCCTGCCGACCGTCAATCGCGCGCCCGGATTGATTCCGCGCTGCCCGGCGAGAACCGGGTCAATTTCAAAACGATTCAAACCGAAAAGCTTGTCGGTCGCGCGGCGAATCGGAGCGTTAATAATATTTTCGGTCAAAACGCCCGCCGCCGTGTTGATGCCGGTTTGCGCCAGAGACGGAATGCCGCCTTCGGTGTTGGTCAAATTTCCGGTTGTGACGAGCGAGACGACATCCGCCTGGGGCAGACCGGGATTTGAGCGCAAAGTCACGTTGAGCGATTCCGGCTCGGCAATCGGTCCACTTGCGCTCAGAAAAACCTGATAACCGCCGATGTCCGATTCCGCCTGAGCGTTGATAATCGGCGAGGCATCGGGTTCGCCCGGAAAATCAATCGTCGCGCGTTGAATGTCGTAACGCTGATCGTTGAGCAAAACGACTGTGCCGGACGTGACCGAAACTCTCCCGGCAATAACGGGTTCGCTCGCGTCGCCCGTCACGCTCAGGCTGACCGAGCCGGTAATATCCGCGATATTGTTGCGGACGACGAGCGCGTCGCGCCCTTCGACCCGAATATTGATGCGTGTCGTCCCGCCTTCCGTTGTCGCTCCTCCGCCTTCGGTAATCGAACCGGCTTGCCGGCGGCTCAGGAAATCCGCCAGATTGATGTCTCTGGTGTATTCGATGCGGTCGGCGAAAATATCGCCGGAAATCCGTGTGTCTAAAACTCCGTTTTCGGTTTTGCCGCCGATTTGTAAATCAATGTCTCCGCTCGTGCGGAAATCCGGCGGCAGCGGAACGCTCACGTCGTCGCCGCGCACGCCCAATCTAAAACTTTGCACTGCGAAGCCTTCGAGAACCGCACCGCCCGAAGCGACAACGCGCCCGCCGCCGAGTCTGCCTTCAATCGAAGGAATTTGCACCTGCTTCGAGTTGAACAAAATCTGTCCGGTTAAATTCGATAAACTAAGACGCGAATCACCGATGAGCGTCGCAAACGCGGCGTTTTCCAGATTTGCCGTGCCGACAAAGCGCGGATCGGCGGTTGTTCCGCTGACGCGCGCCGAAATATTGGCGAAACCGGCAAAGAACTGATTCGGCGAGATCGAATTTAAAATACCGAGATTGATTCGCCCTTCAACGGCGAGATTATTCGTTCCCTCGCCGCCGAAAAACGCCGTTCCGCTAATCGCCAAATCCGAGCCTGAGCCTGTAAAGCGCGTGCTATCGAAAGTTATCTGGGAAGTCGTAAAGCTCACAAGAAGCGGATCGGTCGCCGATAGAACTACGTTTTCGACTTGCAAAGTCAGTTGCGAAAAACGCGCAGTTCCGCGCAAATTGTCGGTCGAGAAAATCAGATTTCCGTTGGCATCGCGTTCTCGCAGATTTCCGCCAAACGTAGCTGTCCCGGTCGCCCGCCCGCCAAGCGTCATCGTGCCTTGCGGCTGTACGAGCGCGGCGAGCGGAGCGAGATCGGTGTTGTTAAAAGCGGTTTCGGCGCGGAAAGGCAGAGTCGGATCGCCGAAATTAAGCGTAGCAGTCGCAACTTGCTGTTGTCCGGCGATGTCTGCGGTTAAATTCGCAGTTAACTGTTGATTTTGCGTGCGCCCGACAAAGCTGACGTTTCCGAGAGCGCGTTCGGCGACAGTGATGTTGCGCCCTGCGCCTTCAAAATTGATGTTAAATGTCGAAAAGTCAGTCAGTCTTCCGGTTCCGCTTGCCGTCAAATTAATGATTCCGGTTATATTCGGAGCATTTGCGGCTGATTCGCCTAAGAATGCGCGCACTTTGGAAATCGGGATATTTTGCGCCGTCGCCGTTAAATCGAAAAGCTCGGTTTTCTGATTGTAAGTTCCGGCGGCGGTCAAAGTTCCCTGATCAAAGCTCGCGTTTAAGCGTTCAATTCGGGCGACTGTGCCGTCAAAGACGACCCGCGTATCGAGATTTTGAAACGATTCTCCGGCAATCGTTCCATTTGCCGCCGAGATTTCGGCAGTTCCCTGAATCGCGCCGGGCAAGCCGGTTAGCTCAATTCTTCCGGTCGTCTCGGCGTTGACGCGCTGCAAAAAGCCGGGCAAGCTTTCTGCCGGAATTGCGGCGATAATGTTTCCCAGATTAACGCGCTGGAGATTGGCGTTGACCGAAATGTTATTTTGTCCGACGCGCGGTGCGGTAATGTCAAAATTAACTCGCCCGCCGTCCGCCTGTGCCAACAATCCGTTTCGCAGTTCGGTCGCGGCGGGGGAAGCGAAAATATCAGTCGAAAGCGAGCCGAGCGTGCGATTGTTGGCAATTAAAGTTTCGAGACTGGCGCGCCCATTGATTGTCGGATCGGTCAGATTTCCGGTCAAAGTCCCGTTAAAGCTGACGTTTCCGGCAAGCTCTATTCGGTTTTCGGCAAGCTGCCGGTCAACTGCTGGCGCAACGTCGAGAGCCGCGACAAGGCGCTGCAATTCTTTGGCGTCTGAAGAATTAAGCGCAACTTGCAGATTCGAGTTTGTGCCTTCCAAATCGAAACGCCCTGAAGCTGTAAGCTCGGTATTTTGAGTATTAAAACGCGCCGTTTCGATGTCGAACAAACCGTTCGTCGCGCGAACTGCGAGCGTTCCCGTCAGCGGAACGCGGTTCCCCGCATCGCGCCCGGCTTCGGCGGTAAAATCGGCGTTTAAAGTGCCGGAAGCGCGGCGAAAATCCGTTCCCGGAAAAGTTAAATCGGCTCTCCCCGTGGCGGTTCCGGCGATGGGAACGACCTGACCGCCCGCGAGAGTTAAAATTTTGGCGACATCAAGGTTTTCAAAATTTGCATTGATTCTCGAAGTCCCGCTATTTCCGAGGGCGAGATTTATGTCGCCGCG
>DASWLV010000180.1:0-9110 GCA_036400075.1 Pyrinomonadaceae bacterium | reverse complement strand
TTAATCAATTTCGATAATGGCTCGACGAGTTCGGGAAAACTATCGGTAATTTCGTCCAAAGTGCGGGAAAACAAAGCGACGCGAATCTGCGACGAGTCAGAACCGGGAGCGTTAGCGACCGGATTTTTGTTCGCATTTAACCCGGTCGCTAACGCTCCCGGTTCTGACTGGGACGCAATGTGCGCTTGCGCTCGGATGCCATCGAATTTGTCTTCGACGACGAAAGAATCAGGCATTCGTTTTGCCACGTCATCCAAATCGGAAGCTGACGCGAGCATGAATTTGATCGGGTGAAAAAAACGCATTTTCGCGGCATCGGTTTTGCCCGAACGAAACAGCAGCGCGGTTTCGCCGATGTCGCCCGTTAGCATATTCGTCCATTGCACTTTTCCGACGGGCGCTTCGAACATTCTGGCGATTGCGTCTTCGACCGCGCCTTCGAGCAGACCGATTCGCAAATCTCCGCTTAAAATCTTGATGATGTATTTTGCTTCGAGATTATTGGCGGGTTTTAAAAAGTCAATCAGCAGCGCGGTTTTGGCTTTTGTACCGCTTGTTTCGGAAACCGTTTCGATGAAATTCGCCACATCGCGCAGAGAATAACCGGCGGGGATTTCGGATTGGAAAATCTTCGCTGCGGTGTCGCCAATGTCGCCTGAAACGACCGTCAGACGTTTTAATTCTTCAACATCAATCGTCGTCGCGGCGGAAATTGCGTTAAACAATGCCGCGCCGCCGATGTTCGTCGTCCGCTGGTCGCGCAGCGAAAACGCTTGTCCGGCGAAAAAGCGCGCCGCTAAAACCAAATCTTCATCGGATAAGGTTTCAAAATAATCTTTTAAGGCGGCAGCTTTTTCGAGCCGCTTCGCCGTTACGCCGACGCGCTCGGCAGTTTCGCAAAATCGCAGGAATAAACTCATAAAATCAACTGAAAAGGTTTAATTCACATTCTGACAATTCGGGCAAAAATAAATAATTCTGGTTTTCTCTCGTTCATCATCGGTATAAGTGATTTGACGTTTTTGCCGAATTTTCTCGCCGCACATCAAACACGGCAGATTTGTACGCCTAAAAACGTAATGACGCGCGCCCCAATCAGTTCCGGGGCGATAAGCCAAACCAGGCTCGGTCGAAAGCCTGTTGCGTTCAGCATCGGTCACGGTTCTGCCGCCGGTTTTGTAAGCGAGGACGGCGAAATGCGGAATTGTATATGTCAAACATTCGATTTCCTTCGTCGTCAATTCGCCGACTTCGCGCCACGGATTGATTCGGTAGTTAAAAAGAATTTCCGCCCGCAGATAATTACCGATGCCTGCAACAATGCGTTGATTTAGTAAAGCCGCGCCAATCGTTTCCGGCAAGTTTTCCGGTGCAAACAGCCTCTGAATAAAATCTTCGCGGTCGAAATCTCCGGTGTAAGGCAAAACATCTTTGCCCAGTTCACTTAGAATCGGAATTTGTTCGTATGGATCACCCTGTCCAAGAGCGAAAGTCGGCGCGGAAAATAAAACGGCGGTCGCCGCCGGTGTGACAATGCGCGCCCGTTCGCGTCGGTCAAATTCTTCGGGCGCTGTGGCGAAAACGAGCCATTTTCCCCACATCATCAAATGCGAGTGGAAATAAAAATTGCCGTTGAAACGGCAAAGCAGGTGTTTGCCGTGCGAGCGGATTTTTAAAATTTTTTGTCCGATGATTTCCGTTTCACGCTCGGCAAGCCACGCTTTGGCGATTTTTAATCGCGTCCAAAGCTGAGTGAGCGTTTGCTCTTCCAAATTCGCTGCGAGCAAATCGGCGTAACGGCGGACTTCTGGACCCTCAGGCATTAATTTTTAAACGATTCGACACGAGATAACCGACGATGAATCCGAAAATCGCGCCGCAGAAAACGCCGATAATAAAACCAATAAATGCGCCAGTAATCACCAATCCCAAACCCGGAAGCACAATATTCGTTCCGCTCAAAGCAATTGCCAGAGCGATGCCGCCGATTAAACCAAAAATAACGACAAAGATTGCAACGAAGAGCGTCCTCATATTTCACCGGCGCCGAAACGCACAAATTTTGCGGCTTTGAAGCAATGCGGCAAAGATTGATTTAATATCTTGTAGAGATTGCTTCGCTGTTTTCCTGCTCGAAGAGCGTGTTGTACTCAGACGGAAATGTGCCTCGCATCTTGTCGAATTCTTCGCGCGAAACGGCGTCCTGTAAAACAGCCAAAACAGACGACGCAAAAAGCGCCGCGGTGTTCGCCTCGCCGATTCCTGCGCGTTCGCCGACTCTGCGGACGAATTCCTGCACACCGAATGCTTCGCCCTCGGACTCGACCCCTGATTTTTGATTGGTGATAAACTCACCAATCTGTTCGGGAAGCTGCGCCGCGAGCTGAGCCGAAGCGTTGCCAGCTTGATGTTCGGCGAGCGTTTCGAGCGCGGCGCGAATCAGGGTTAAGACTTCCTCATCCGAATCAATATATGTGCGTTCCCGCACACGTTCGATAAATTCCTGATATTGCATCTTTCGATTTTGGTTCAAAGTTCAAGGTCGGTAATAACTTAAACTTTGAACTTTGAACCTTAAACTTTGAACTAGATTTCTATGTCTCGTTCTTTGGCGATTCCTTTCATCTTCATCACCAAATCGTCGTCAAACGCATCTGCATTGCCCGAAAGAGCGTGTTCTATTTCTTCCTGACTTCTGCCCATTGCAATGGCGAGCAGTTTTACGTCTCCTTCAAATCCATTTTTAAGCATATTTTGCAGCATTCGCGCCGCGTCGCCGGCGGTTGTTCCCTGGTCATCTAATTTTCCTGCTTCTGGTTGCATAAAAACTCCTTAAAATCAGTGTAATATAATTTATAATGACCTAATATCCAGCGCTTTTCGGTACGTTCGCGCACAAACTTTAGAGAGCCGAAGGCATCAAATAACAACACCAAAAAAGAACGAGCAAGGGGATAGCAAATGCGTTTTGATTTCAGGAAAATTTACGTCCAACGCGCAATTTACGACGATTTTCTCTGGCGCGAAAACGCCGAAAACATCATCAGCCGTTTTCCAAACGCCCAAATAATTGAGGTCGAATCTCACTGGCAGATTCCACAATTATTTGACGCCAATGCCTCAGACTGGATGCGGACGAAACGCGAGACACTGGTTTTAGGAATCAAATCCGGTTTAACGCACCAGAAGAACGGGCGTTCCGCTGATTTTATCGCCGCCTCAAATTCAAACGGCTGTTTAAGCTCGTGTCAATATTGCTACGTCGCGCGGCGAAAAGGCGGTTCAAATCCGCTGACCATTTTCATAAACATCGAAGAAATCGCCGCCTCGATACGCAAACATCAGCAAAAGTTAGGCAAAAAAACTCAGCCGAATCAATGCGACGCTAAATTTTGGACTTACGACATCGGTTGCAACGCTGATTTGTCAGCCGATTCTTTCGTCTGTGACAATCCGGGATTTCTCGTCCGCGAGTTTGCTGCAATGGAATTTGCCAAAGGAACTTTTGCAACGAAAACCGTTCACGATGATTATTGGTTAAAGATTGATCCGAAAGGCAAAACCAGAATTCGTTACAGTTTGATGCCGCAATCCGTTGCGCGTTACGTGGACATTGGTACAAGCCCGATTTCCGAACGAATCAAATCCGTCAATTATTTGGTTGACGCCGGTTACGAAGTCCATTTTTCGTTTGCGCCGATTATTGTTTACAACGGCGACGATTGGAAAACCGATTGGATGAATTTATACAAAGAAATTGACGACACTTTAAGCGAAAAGGCGAAACGACAGCTCAAATGCGAAGCGTTTTTTCTGACACATTCAGCCGCTCTGCACGACGTAAATATGCAATGGAATCCGCGCGGCGAAGAGTTTTTATGGCTTCCGAAGCTGCAAGTGCCAAAAAAGACCGCACCTGACACGGTTGTTTACGATTATGATTTTCGGCGGCGCGAATTGGCAGAATTTAAACAAACGCTCAACCGTTATTTACCGTATTGCCCGGTTCGGTATTCGTTTTAATCAGGCAGGGCGTGGTAAATTATCCAAATCTAGGATAATAAGAAATCAATTAAATTTATGAACGAGTTATTTGACGCGCCCGAACGTTTGGGCGTTTTGATTGTTGGTCTCGGCGGGGCGGTTGCCACTACTGCAATTGCCGGAATTGAGCTGCTCAAACAGGGGAAAATCGGAACCGAAGGTCTCACGCTTTCGCAAGCGCCGGACAATATAACAAGTCAACTCTCAAAATACGAAAATCTCGTTTTCGGCGGCTGGGATTTATCCGCCGCGGATTTGGCGAGTGCCGCCGCTACGCACAATGTTTTAACTTTGCAGCAATTTCAAGCCGCGCGGACGGCTCTTGAGGTGATAAAACCGCTCCCAGCGGTCGGAAGCGTCGAGTTTTGCGCTAATGTGACGGGCAAAAATTGTATTCAGACCGAATCGCATAGAGACGCAATTGAGATTCTGCGCGGTCACATTAGAGATTTTCGCTCTGAAAACCGATGCGATTCCGTTGTGATGATAAATCTGGCTTCAACCGAAAAAGCAGTTGACCGGGATTCGCAGATTTTTGCTTCGCTCAAATCTTTTGGACAAGCGCTCGACACGGACGCGCCGGAAATTTCCCCGGCGATGTTTTACGCTTACGCGGCGATTGCCGAAGGCGTTCCGTTTGCAAACTTTACGCCTTCGGTCGCGGCTGACGTTCCCGCGCTCGTGGAATTTGCCAGACAAAAAAACGTGCCGATTGCCGGGAAAGATGGCAAAACCGGGCAGACAATGATGAAAACCGTAATAGCCCCGGGTTTACGCGCGCGCGCCCTTAAAGTCGAAGGCTGGTACTCGACCAATATTTTGGGCAACCGCGACGGTTTGGCTTTGAGCGATCCCGAATCGCTCAAATCGAAAATCAATACGAAAGGTTCGGTTCTGGATGAAATCCTGGGCTACAAAGTCGAAGATCATTTGGTTGACATCCGCTATTACCGACCGCGCGGCGACAACAAAGAATCCTGGGACAACATAGACATCACAGGATTTCTCGGTCAGCCGATGCAAATCAAGATTAATTTTCTGTGCAAAGATTCGATTCTGGCTGCGCCGCTCGTCATTGAAATTGCGCGTGTGCTGGATTTGGCGCGGCGGCGTGGCGCAGGCGGCGTACAGGAACAAATGAGCGTCTTTTTTAAACTGCCGCAAGTCGCAAACGAAGTTGAAACACCGCCCGTTCACGCTTTATACAAACAAGAGCAAATGCTTTTTGATTGGCTTTCCGAAAATAGTGAGCAATTAAGCAGCACAAATGAGACGGATTCGATAGTTGAGAACGGCAACCGTCCAGCGGCAAAGAGTGCGGCGATTGAAAACGGAAAACTTTAAATAAAAGCAATATTGAGAGAAGTGATTAACGGTGCGAAAGCGCACGGTTAATCACTTTCTTTGATGTCACACTAGTTGAAATAATTGATAAGGAGTTTATTTGTAAAATGACATCAATCGCAAGAGTTACCGAAATCAGCGCGACTTCGGACAAAAGTTTTGAAGACGCGATTCAGCAGGGAATCAAACGGGCAACGCAGACTTTGAGAAACGTGCAGGGCGCTTGGATTAAAGAACAGGAAGTTTCGGTCGAAAACAACAATATCGTGGCTTATAAAGTCAATATGATGATTACGTTCGTTCTCGAAGGCGAAGGTGACGAAAACTTGAATCCTTAACACAAACAAACAACAAAAAGCGAAGGTTAAAAGACGGAAATCAATCGAGATAATACGTTTTTTGACCTTCGCTTTTTATGTTTTAAATTTTTCCGATTTTGTCCGCAAACGTACCGAATCGGAAAATCTTGGGTGATAGGTTGAAATCTAACCAAACAAAACGGAGGTTTTTGTACGATGCCGCAAGGAGATAAATCGAAATATACCGATAAACAAAAGCGTCAAGCCGAACATATCGAAGAATCTTACGAAAAGCGCGGCGTGCCCGAAGATGAAGCCGAGCGCCGTGCGTGGGCGACCGTCAATAAAGAAGACGGAGGCGGAAACAAAAGCGGTTCGGGACGCAAAAATCACCCTAAATCCGAATAATTAAAAAATATGCAAGCTGAATTAACTTTAAAGAAAAATCCTATGGCGGGTCTGATTGAAAAGCTCGCCGCATTTGAACCCGCCTCGCCTTTTATTAGTGTTTATCTAAACGCGCAGGCGGATGACCGCGGACGCGACAATTACGCCGCGTTTCTCAAAACCGAATTCGCCAATGCCGCCGCAGAATTTGACAGCGAGTCGGAAGAAGGCAAAAACTTTGCGGCGGATGTGGAAAAAATAGAAAAGTATTTGTCCGAAGAAGTTCGCCCCGAAGCAAACGGGATTGCGATTTTCGCTTGCTCTGCATCTGATTTTTTCCAGACCGCGCAGTTCGAGACAAAGATCGAAAACAACCGCTTTTTCGTTTTTGACCGCCCGTATATTTACCCGCTCGCGCGTCTGATTAATCAAAACCCGCGTTTCGCGGTGGTGCAAGCCGATACGAATAACGCAAACATTTATGTCTTCGGCAACGAGACAAACCGTATTGAAAGCGATGCGCCCATTGATACTAAAGTCGAAGAAATTCAAAACGTTAAGACGCAGCGTCAGCAAGCCGGCGGCTGGTCGCAGCAGCGTTTTCAACGTCGCATCGAGAATTTTCATAAAGAACACGCCAAAGAAATCGCCGAGACTTTGGACAAGCTCGTCCGCGACGAACATATTGAAATTATTGTGCTGTCGGGACAGGAAGCCAGAATTGTGCAGCTCCTTGACGATCAATTAACGAAAGCCGTGAAGGATAAAATCGTCGGCACGATGAATCTCGACCAATATGCGAGCGAGGAAGAATTGCGCGAAGCCGCGCTTGAGATCGTCGAACGATTCGACCGTGAACAAGACCGGGAAGCCGTCGCCAGAATGATTGGAGCTACGGAATCGAGCGAGCTTGGCTGTTACGGAGTTTCCAAAACGCTCGCAGCTTTGTCGAACGGGCAAGTTGAAGAACTGTTGATTCTCGCAGACCCGCGCCGAATCCGTTACAGCGAGGAAAACGTCGAAAAAGTTTTGGAAGATTACGCGCCAGGCGACGACAATTCTTTGACCGATTCTTTGCCGGACACGACCGAAACCAGACAGATTCTCGATGAGTTGATTAAACGTGCTTTCAATTCGGCGGCGCGTATTCGGTTTATTGAGGAAAACTCGCTGCTTTCGGGCGTTGGCGGAGTCGGCGCGATTTTCCGTTACAAGATTGATGCTCAGGCAAGCTCGTAAAAAGCGGGCTTGAATTTGAAGATTTTTATTCGCGGGGCAGGATTTGTCCCTGCCCTTCGTTTCTTTGACGAAAGCAGGATGACGAATCTTGCTCTTAATTTTTTTTACGGACAAAATTAAATTTTTTAAGGAGGTCTGAAATTTTATGCCGCAAACAGGTCAGCAGTCATACCCCGAATCGCCGCTTCCCGCGCAGCATCAACCGAAACCCGGTCTGGAAAAAGATATGACGCCGCGCCCGCAATATAAAGCGCCCGAATATCGCGGCTCGGAAAAATTACAGGGAAAAGTCGCTTTGATTACCGGCGGCGATTCGGGAATCGGTCGTTCGGTCGCCGTTTTGTACGCCAAAGAAGGCGCGGATATCGCCATTGTTTATTTGCCCGAAGAACAGCCCGACGCTGAAGAAACAAAACAAGCGGTCGAAGCGGAAGGCTGCCGCTGTCTGCTGATTCCGGGCGATGTTTCCAAATCCGATTTCTGTCAAAATGCAATCGAAAAAACCGTAAATAAATTCGGCAAGCTCGACATTCTTGTCAACAACGCGGCTTTTCAGCAGCATCAAAAATCGCTCAAAGACATTACGGACGAGCAGCTCGAAAAAACGTTTCGGACAAATATTATGGGCTATTTCTTTATGGCGCGCGCTGCGCTGCCGCATTTGCAGGAAGGCTCGGCGATTGTCAACACCGGCTCGATTACAGGACTCGAAGGCAACAAAGAATTGCTCGATTATTCGGCGACGAAAGGCGCGATTCACGCTTTTACCAAATCGCTGGCGCAAAATTTGATTGAAAAAGGAATTCGAGTTAACTGCGTTTCTCCCGGTCCGGTCTGGACGCCTTTAAACGTCGCCGACAAAGAGCCGGAAAAAGTCGCCGAACACGGCGCAGACACGCCTTTGAAACGTCCGGCGCAGCCCGAAGAAGTCGCTCCGGCTTTCGTCTTTTTCGCTTCGCCGGTTGATTCGAGCTATATCACGGGCGAAGTTTTAACTTTGCTCGGCGGCGAAACCAGAGCCGCATAATTTTTTTTTAAGGACGAGCGCAAGTTTAATTAAATTCAATCGTTCTTTGTCTGAATCGGCACAAATATTGCTTTTTAAATGTTAAATGCGATTTTGTGCATTAAAATGAAACAGGGAAATAAAAGGAGTTAGAAGATGAACATCAAGTTAACAGTTTTAGGAATCGGAGCGGCTTTGGCAATCAGCAGTTGTGCCAGCACGACTCCAGGCACCAACGCAAATGCTAACAGAGCGGCGGGCGCGGATCACAACACGGCTGGCGTCGTGAATTCAAATCAAGCCCCGATTACAGGCAACACCGGAAGCGCTGGCGCGACGAATGGAAACACTAACGCTTCGGGTAACAGCAATTTTAATTACAATATGACGCGCGAAGAAGCGAACGCCAATCGTTCGAACGTCGAAGCCGAAGCGCGTCGAGCCGGCGGCTCAATCGGTCAGGGCGCAAGCGATTCGTGGATTTGGATCAAAACCCGCAGCGCTTTGCTGGCTGCCAACGATTTGCGCGATTCCACAATCAATGTTGATGTTGCTAATGGCGTAATCACGCTTAAAGGTACCGTTGCAAATCAACAGCAAAAGGCATCAGCCGCAAAAGTTGCTCAGGGTATTGAGGGTAAGACAAGCGTTGTTAATCAATTAACCGTCAACCCGAACGCTTCGGTTGTTGGCGGCAATACGAACAGCGGCAATGCTAACCATAGCACCAACGCCAACGCGAAACACTAATAAACAAACTTTCCTAGGATCAAGAGCCGAAATTTCTAAGA
>DASWLV010000179.1:0-15978 GCA_036400075.1 Pyrinomonadaceae bacterium | reverse complement strand
AAGGTTTATCGAGTTCCAGCATTCCTAAAAGCGTCGGCGCAACGTCTTCGAGCGCTGCGTCTTCGCGCAGTTTTAAACCGACGTAATCTTCGCCGATGATGTGAAACGGCACGGGATTCGTGGTGTGCGCGGTGTGCGGCTGTCCGGTTTGTAAGTTAATCATTTGCTCGCAGTTGCCGTGATCGGCGGTGACGAGAAGCGTGCCGCCCGCCGCGCGGATTCCTTTGGTTACCCAGCCGAGACAGGTGTCAATGTATTGCACGGCTTGGATTGTCGCATCGAGCTTTCCGGTGTGTCCGACCATATCGGGATTGGCGTAGTTGATGATAAAAACGTCGGTTTCGCCTTCTTCAATCGTCCGCAAAACTTTGTCCGTGATTTTAAAAGCCGACATTTCCGGCGCTAAATCGTAAGTTGCGACTTTTTGGCTCGGAACGAGCAGGCGGCTTTCGCAGTTGTATTCCGGTTCGACGCCGCCGTTGAAAAAATAAGTGACGTGCGCGTATTTTTCGGTTTCGGCGAGCCGGTAATTGTTGATTTCACTGTGCGCGAAAACCTGCGCCAGAACGTTGGTGTGATGTTCGGGCGGAAACGCTTTTTCGAGCGGAAAATCTTTGTCGTATTCGCGCAGGCAAACGAAATCAACCGTCGGTTTCGTCGCCGCAAACGGTTCGTCAAAATCTTTGATGGCTAGCGCGCGCGTGATTTGACGCGCGCGGTCGGCTCGGAAATTAAAGAAAATTACGGCGTCGCCTTCTTCAATCAATCCGACAGGAACGCCCGGCTCGCGTTCAATAACAATCGGTTCGATAAATTCGTCGGTCACGCCGCGCTGATAAGAATTGCGGGCGGCTTCGACCGGATCGAAGGCGGGAATTCCTTCGCCGTGAACGAGCAGCGTAAAAGCGCGGGCGGTGCGTTCCCAGCGTTTGTCTCTGTCCATCGCGTAATAACGCCCGCAAAGCGTGGCGATTTCGCCGACACCGATTTCGGCGATTTTGACTTGGAGCATTTCGAGATAAAGCGCGGCTGAGCGAGGCGGCGCGTCGCGCCCGTCTAAAAAGCAGTGAACGAAAACTTTTTCCACGCCGCGCTGTTTCGCCATCCGCAGCAGCGCGTAAAGGTGTTCCTGCGACGAATGCACTTGTCCGTCTGAAAGCAAGCCCATCAAATGCAGAGCTTTCGCGCGTTCCTGAGCGCCGTCCATCACTTTCGCCAAGATTTCGTTTTTAAACAGCGCGCCGGTTTCAATCGCATAATCAATCCGCGAAACATCCATTCGGATAACGCGACCGGAACCCAGATTCAAATGTCCAACCTCTGAATTTCCCATCACTCCGGCGGGAAGCCCAACTCGTTTGCCGGATGCTTCAAGCAGCGTTGAAGGATATTTTGCTCTGATTTCATCGTAAAAAGGGGTTTCGGCAAGCGCCAGCGCGTTGCCTTCTTTGATGGGCGAATAGCCAAAGCCGTCAATAATTACCAGCGCAATCGGTGTTCGTTTTTTGCTCAAGATCGCTTCTCCTCAAAATATTCTTTTAAGATTAGCAAAATTATCAAGCCAAAAAAAAGAAACGAGCCTCGAAAGAAGCCCGTTTCTCGTTTGTTGATTTTGTCCGAATCGCTTATTGCAGCAAGCGAGCCGTGACTTGTTTGGTTAAAGGATTGACCGTAAAGCGGACGAGTCTTGTAACTACCGCCGTCGGTGTTGTTGTGCCGCTCGTCGAGCTTCCGCTGCCTGAAGTTCTCGTTCCGGCATTGGCGTTCGGCGAATTGTTCGGAAGCAGTTGGTTCGTCACAATTTGGAACGTTGACGGTCCGTTGGCAAAGCCTTTGACGCGCATCAGGTATTTCGTGTTCGGCTGCACGGCTGTTGCAACGAATTCGGTTGCGGTCGCTCCGGCGCTCGTTCCGAGCGATTTGCCGTCCGTTGTCAGTATTTCAAAATCGAGGTCAACCGCCGTCTGCGAGCTTAAAGTCGCTTCGAGAACGAGAGCATCCGATTTGGTTGTGATTTCGATGTCATCCCAAGTGATGCCCTTGTATTCCGGTTTGCCCCAGGTTGCACTCGTGCCGCCGGTTGCAGTCGGCTCGCCTGCAACTAAAGAGCCGGTTTTGGTTTCATTATAAACCGAATAAGTGACGGGCGCGGGCGGATTCGATGTGCCGTCGTTGCCGTTGCTGCCGGTTCCGACAGTTGAGCTGGCGAAAGCGCTGCCCGTAATGCGCGCGTCAAAGCTGAACATCTGCGCCATCGGGTCGTTGAATTCGAGCCGTTTGGCGTTTGAAGTCGCGCCGAGAGCAAGCGTTTGGTTGTAAACGAAGGTGTTACCGTTGGCGTCCGCGTTTTTGACCGTTACTGTCGGGTTCGAGATATTCGTCACCTGGAAGTTGATCGGTCCGTAAACCGTTTTATCGGTTGCCAGCGCGCCTCGCGTGTTCGTTAATTTGTTGTCGAACGCCATCACGCCGTTAGCGAAGCTGATGTTCGAGATTGCCGAATCAATTTGCGCGGTTAAGTCCTGTTCGACTTTGTTGGCGCTGGTCGAGCCGCTCAAATCCGAGAAGCCGAGCTGTCCGGTCGAGTTAACTCCGATGGCGCGGACGACGTATTCGTGGCTGAACAAATCGCTAATGCCGATGGGCGCGAACACTTCATAAACATCACCTTTGTCTTCAAACGAAGACTGATTGCCATTGACGAATGCGACGTGGCGGAAGCCCGTTGTTGAAGCATCGCCGTCAGCGAATTCGCGTTTGCCGTTCGGTTGGCGTTTGTTTTCAAAACCTTTTTTGCGTTTCAGGATTTCGTAGGAAACCGCGCCCGAAACTGCGTCCCAGCTTACATTCAAAGAGCGGGGACTGGCTGCCGACAATTTAACATTGGTCGGAACCGCCGGAGCTGCTTGCGAGCCGACGAACGGAGTAACCTGCGTCGAAATCGTCGCTTTGCCGCCGCTGACTTCAAGCGCGTTGACGCCGAGTTCTTTCGCGGCGAAGATTTGTTCGAGCATCGCACGGTGTTTGCCGGGCGCGTCCGGGTCGGTCGGATCAGATGAGTAAAGCATCTGGTCGGCGACGATCATTGCGTCTTTCGCTTTGACTAAAGTGTCGGGCGAAGTTGTGCCGAGAACATACATTGAACCTAAGAAATCGCGTTCAAAAATTTCCGTGCCTTTGGTGACTGGTTTGAGAGCCTGACCGTCTGACGGGCGCGGGCGTTTGTAAGACACTTGCGGATAAACGCGGTTCAGCATTTCGCGAATGTCCCACATCGTTGACATATAGATTTCGCCGTCGCGATGTTCTTCAAATTCATAAGCCTTGCTTGTCGGGTTCAAGTAAGTGGCAATATCCGAATATTTCAAGGTTGATTGAGCCGAGCGGATGTAGGCAATCGAATCGGGATTGCGTCCGCGGTCGCGATAAAGCTGGCGATAGCCTTTGGCGTTGACAACATAATCGCCCAAAGACGGATTGTCGGTGATCGTAAATGCCCACATATCGGCTTGACCTTCGTTCAGCGCCGAGCCTTCAGTACCTTCCAAACCGGCAATCGGGCTGGTGATGGCGTGCATTCCTTCGTGATACGGAACAGTGCCTTCGAGCGCTAGGTCGTTCAGCAGATAGCCGTGACCGTAAACGGTCGGATTGACGACGACAGGCGATTTTTCAGCAGTTACTTCTTCGATCAAACTGGTCACATTGATAGCGATGGCGTTGTCCAAACCGAGGGCTTTTTTCGAGAAATCCGGATCGGTCGGGCTGGGAACCGGACAATTTGCCGGGCAGCCGAGCAGCGGCAGCACCATATAAATGTTCGGGAAGTGAACGGTCGCCGGAAGCGGAATTGTTTTGTTAGGATATTCATCCGGGAATTGTCCCGCCAGACCGTTGCGGTTATCACCCCCGACGTGCAGGTAATCAACGTATTCGAGCAAATAAGTCACAAAGAAGAAAGCGTTGATCTCGTCCTGGTGTTCAGCCGGTTCGGCATATTGATCCTGTTCGTTCGTGCGTCCTTCTAACGCGGTCGGATCGTCTTTGCGGAAATGCCAGGTTCCGAGCGCGGCTTGAGCAAACGGCTGTTTGGTCGGCAGAACGTTGTTGACGAGCGCGTGCGTGCCGGTCAAAGTTCCGTTCAAGCCGGTCGCGACGTTTGAAGCATCGAAGGCGCGAAGATTAACGCGCTGTTGTCCGCATGGAGCCACAATCTTGGTTAGCGGGTCCGTGCAATTCTCAATGATTGATTCGTCTTTTAATTTCTGTGTAATCGTCGGATATTTCGGGTAAATGTCCGCCGTAAAAGGGTGAACCGGATTCTGTTGGAAGTTGACGAAATCTTTGCGCGAGACGATTTCGCCCGAATGTGCGTCAATTGAATATGCGTATAAGCCGAACGGATTGGTTGACATTTTGGCAACTTTCCAAACGAGCTTATAACCGTCGGCGGTCGGGTAAATGCCGAGCTTAGGCTGTAAAGTGTTGACGATTTGCGTTTGCTGCGAAACGACGTTGAGCGCTGGCTGCATCAGATTCTGAACAGAATCGAGCGAACCGTTGCGGAATTGATTTAAGTCGGCTTCGACAACCTGTCGAGCTTGTTCGCCGGTCAAAGTCGGGTTGATGTCAACGTTAACGTCGCGGAAAAACGGACCCGACGCCATAATGACTTGCTTGTTCGCGTTCATCACAACACCGATGCCGCCGTCTTTTACATCAACGCCGCCGAAGGTTTGTTTGAAGCGAATCATATAACCGCCGAGCGCTTCGCGCTGGCTGAAAACCTGCAAATCGTTCAAATTGGAAACACCGAAAACGCCCGCGTTTTGAGCGATAAAAGCGCGACCGGCTTCTTCGGGCGTTCCCGTAAACGGCTGACTCGCAAAATCGTAAATCACATCGGGAGAACCGCCGAAAGCGTTCCAACGAACCGTCATATTCGACGCGCTCGTCGCAGTTTTTAAATTATTCAAAGCATTAAGCTGTTCGCCAGTCGCGCTTCTCAAACCGGCGACGGCGCTCGTCAAATTCAAATCAAAATTTGTCGCCGGGCGATAATACAAATTTCCGATGTTGGCACCGGCATTTTGGCTGGCAGCCGCTTCGGTTCGGTTAAGCGGCAAAATAATTGCTGTTAAAACAACCGCCCACACGAGAACGGTCGCCGTTAATTTAAGAAGTGCGTTTTTCATTTTCGTCTCCATCACCTTACTTTTCGATTTCCTCAAGATTAAATTTCAGTCTGGTTGGTAAAACTGTCCCTCACTGTTGAAGCCAGAATAGCTTTCGACTCTTGAGAAAGGCTTGATGTCGGGAAATAAGGCTTGAAACGTGACTTGAGGCAAACTTGAGAAATCGGTTAAGTGATTGAAAAACAAAGAACGCGCTGGTAAGTGCGTTCTTTCAAAACCTAACATCTGCGTTTAGAGGCGGTCTTTGACCGCCAAGCTGTTGAGTTTCCAACATTCGGCGGTCAAAGACCGCCTCTAAACGAATATTTATTTTTTCTTAATCTTGCTAAAAGAGCCGATTGGAAAATATAAAAGCTATGAAATAAGGTCGGCGCAAGATTGCGGGATTGCTCCCGAAACCTCGCGCCGTCCCCTTCGCTCCCCCAAGCGAAGTCTTTATCCGCCGGTGGTAAACAAGGTGCGGAATTTGTTGAGTTTCGCGGCGAGCGCGGCGCGCGTCACTGCGCTGCCGGGTTCGACTCGCGGTCCGGGCAGAACCGTAAATTGCCCCGGCGCTGTTTGAACCACTTCTGCTTCGTAGGTTTCAAGCAATCCTTTGTCAATCGCTATTTGAATGTAACCGCGCAGCGCGCCCGGAATTTGAGCATTGTCGGAAATGACTTTTCCGCCCGTCGTGACGCTCGTATTGGCTTTGGCGCGGGCTTCCGCGTCGTAGCCGAGGGCTTTGACCAAAGCGACCGCTAAATCCAAACGGTTAATCGAACCTGCCGGATTAAATAACGAGCCGCCGGCGCTCATCATTCCGGTCGAGACGAAATCAACATCCTTCAAGGTTGAGCCTTTGGCTGTTACGGCTTCTGCAATTCTCAGCAATTCGCCGGAAACGTCCGTGAATTTCGGAGTTGAAGCAATTGATTGGCGTAGATGCGTGTTCAATGCCAATGAACGAGCCAAATCTTCGCGCGTGACGGCTTGATTCGGATAGAAATTGCCGTCTGCGTAGATGTCAATCAAACGATTCTTGAGCGCGAATTCAATATCAGCTCGCTGCTGATGATTGGCGATGTCTGGAATGTTCGGCAAAATGTACTTAATTTGCGTTACATTTCCCTCAATCGGACCCGGCGAAGCCAACTGCTGTGGCGAACAAACCTGCGGAACTGCTGCCAGACCGCATGCGCCCTTAAATTCCACATTCCACGTTCCGGCTTCGGGATTTTGCACAGCGAGTTCCCGCACCCAGGTTCCGAGAACCGGAGTATCAATAGCAGTCGAATATTTCACACCGCTTGGGCTGGTAAGGCGCATCGCAACAAAATTTCCCGTTTCTGCGCCTGCCAAAGTGTCAACTGTCGCGCGAACTTCGAGAACGCTCATATCGGATTGAACCGTAAACTGGCTGGCATTGGCAGAGGTCGGTCCTGAAACCGAAGGATCATAATCTATATGAAACTGCTGCGCCGCCGGGCGTTCTTCGCTGAATTTAACTCTAAATTCCGCTTCCGAGAAATTCTTGTAATTCTTTGAGCGATTAAAGACTTTATCAACCGCTGCATAAGCGTTGAGATAGCCTGCGCCGACTTCAAAGTCCTGATAGCCCGGCATCTTGGTCGTTGTTTCAACGAGAATTTGTTTGATTTCTTCAGGCGTCAAAGTCGGATCGGCATCGAGCATCAATGCAACCACGCCTGCGACAAAGGGAGTTGCCATGGAAGTACCGGAAATCTGTGTGTAAAACGGCAGCACTCCGGGCGAAAGCTCGGCATCCGCTCCCGGACTTGAGAACCAGGTTCCATTGGAAGTTAAATTGGTTGCGGCGCGCACCGAAACAATATCGGTCGTAAAGCCAAAACGCGAGAGGCTGCTTTCAAAATAGCGTCCGTTTCCCGGAGCAGCCAGTGTCGGCGCTTCATTGTCGTTAAACGGGTTGTCGTCGTTCAGGCGCTCTTCGCGCGGCACACCGCGTGATGAAAAACCGGCGAGCATCCCATCCTTTGTTCCGGCGGCGACTCCAATAGCTGTAGGCTCTTGAGCATACGCATTAAGAGAATCTTTCACAGAATCGTTGCTTCCTGACCAGAGAACCGTCATGTTCCGATCAAAAGCTTTTCGAGTGGCAATGGCAAACGGATGATCCGGGTTATAATCTTCAGGCTCAATCGGACCGTAAGAATTGGTAATAACGCGGATGTTATACGTTCCTTGTTTCTCAAAGCCGTATTCCCAACCCGCGAGAGCATCTAAAACAACAATAACCACACCGCCGCCTGAACCGACGATTTTCACATCCGGCGCGACACCCGCGTAAGTTCCGCCCGAACGAGTACCAAATCCGCCGACGATTCCGGCACAATGTGTTCCGTGTCCGACATTATCGGTGTTCGGAATTCCTTCAATCGAAAGCGAAGGCGTTAAGCCGTTTAGCGGAACTCCGGCAATTGTGATTCCGGTGTTTCCCGAATCGGTTGAGACCACGCGCTGGGTGTTCTGAATGACTTTCGTACCGAATTGCAAATCAGAATGCGTAGCGTCAATCCCCGAATCAATAACGAGAACCGAGAAATCGCCTTTGCCTGTGACCGGGAAATTATTGTTCCGAAGCTGAAAACCGCGATCATCGCGGATGCGATCAACACCCGTTACCTTCCGAGCGTGATTCATATGATATTGCAGCTTGTCGTTCGTCCAGACCGAACTGACCGACGGATTTGCCGCCAGCGCGCGAACTTGCCCGACGTTTAAAACAGCGCCGACCATTCCAAGATTCTTATATGTCACGCCGTTGTTGATTCCCAGACTGCGCAGCAAATTCAAATGGCTGTCGTTCAAACCGCTTGACGTATTAAAACTGACAATCACAACGCCCACCGAAGCATTGTCGGCAAGCGTTGAAACTTGATTTTGCAGCTTGGGCGCCAAAGTTGCGGCTGCGGACGCCGCCTGCGCCCAAATGACGCCGATAATAACAAACGCCAAAAATAATCTGTAGAATTTTTCAATCAAAATATCTGCTCTCGATTTCACCTGTGTTCTCCTCTGATCCATAAACAAAAATGTATTTCGACTTAACACCGAGAAATTTACCGCGCCGGGTTTGAGAAAAACTTGATGCTCGATTTTTGCTGGTTGAAAAAAGACTTGAGGTAAACTTGAGACGAAAAAAGCGGGCTTCATAAAAGCCCGCTTTAGAGTGTTTATGGAATCAGTGTTCGGTTAAGTCAGGTATCAAATTCAGTACCTTGAACGGTAGTGAGCGGGTTTGTTAATTGACCCTCTCACTACCGTTCAAGGTACTGACACGGACATACTATGTTGATTCGCTTTAGTGTTTAACTTTGAATGAATTTAAGGTTGAGCGATAAAATTCAGATTGCTCATTTCCTCATTAACGTTGATTACTTGCGGCGCAAACCCATATCGTTTGGAGCGCACTTCAAGTGTTGCGGATTGCCCGGCGGGAACATCTGCGAAACGGTAATAACCGAAAGAATTTGTCACCGCGTAACGAACCGTTCCGTCGGCTTCAACCAAAACCACTTGTGCTTTTCCAAGCCCTCTGCCATTAGGCGTGATAACTCGCCCGCCGATTGTGACCGAAGCGGCGGTTACTACGCTAGCCCCATTAACGGCAATTGCGCCGAGCGCCCAATCTTCAGGTTGAAATAGCCAACCGACATTAACCGTTCCCGTTCCGGTCTTTGTGCCGCCAGCGCCGATGCTGTTGTTGCCAAAAATTGTGACGCCGTTCCATCGCTCAACCTGATCGCCGTCAGGATTAACAAAGGCGGTTCCGGCTTCAAAAGTAATCCCCAGCACATCCAAAACCATATCCCCGGCTCCGACGCCCGGAACGCTGACGCTCGCCGTCGAGCTGCGTCCCGAATTGGAAACATAAGCGTCGTTCGGAGTGTTCTGATCAACACCCGCGAACGTAATCGCTCCGGCAACCGCATAATTGATGACCGCGCCGGTTGCGAAAGCAACGGTAAACGTCCCGGATGTCGCCGCGCCGATTTGCGCTTCGGTCAAACGAAACAGCTCGCTCGAACAACGCGGTCCGAGCGCGGGCGGAACGGTTACGGGCGGCTGCGGGCAAACTTGAAATCCGACGCTGTCCAAAACGATGGGAATCATATTTCCGTTATCAAAAGTCACCGCCGCTACGCGCGGCGAAGTTCCCGGTACGCCGTTGATTGAATAAGTCGAAACTCCGACATAAACGGCGCGATTCGTTCCGTTTCCGATTGTGTAGGAAAATTGCAGCGGCGCGATTGTCCCTGCATTGCTGAAAGAACCTGTGACGCTGCTGTTGACAACGCTCACAGCGGCTTGCGCTTCAAGCGGAGCAGCAGCGAGAAACATTGCCGCAAATGCACATAAACAGAAAACAATATTAAGAATATTTTTCGCGCTTTTCATCCGATTTACCTGCCCTTTGAAAACGGTTTCACTTTTTATCTCATAACCAGCCTACCGAAGTCACTTGAATAATTCTTGAAATTGCCGTTTTTCCAAAACACAGCACTATTTAAATCTTATCTTTTATTCATTTACTTACTGACATTGGAGGCGGTATTAATTTATCCCTTAATTTAATGACATTTTGCCAGACAAAAGGCTCTCCGTCGAAAACGATTTGCCGAGCGTCAGAACCGTGTTTTCTGAGATAATCGGTGGCGTTCATCCAGCGAATCTCACCGTCGGAAGTGCGGATGACAAGCATCACAGGATAATTATGCGCCAGCCAATATTCGGCGTGACGCGGTTTGATGTCGAAAATCTCTTTTTCATCGCGTTTGCGCGTCCGCAAATAAGAATCGCCGGATTTTAGCTGCAAATAAACTTTCTTGCCGCTAGCATTGTTTTCGTAATCTTTAAACTCGATTTCTCCGTCAATGCCCCAATCGGAATTTGCAGTCGGACGAAAGATTTGCCCGGCTTCTCCGGCGACGGCAAAAGCGTGACCGACCAGAATCAATTCGCGGCTTTCATTGTCAATCGCAATTCTGGCTTGTTCTTCCATTTCGCGCACCTTTTGCCCGAATTCATCCGAAGCGAATTTTTCTTCAATCAAATCCAGAATGTCGAATCTTTCTTCGCAGATCGGACAAAGAATAGTTTTCTCGCCCTTATTCACTCTGATTTCGATTGCCTTTTCGTTTTCAAACGGCGTTTCGCAATGCGGGCAGACATAATGACGCTTGCGCGCGACGTTTTCGTCTTTCGCCTTGAGATGGTCATGGACGTAGCGGATAAAAAGGACTTTGGTTTCGTCCGGTATTTTTTTGTCGAAATAAACGGTGATTTCTGCCGCGCCTTCCGCCTTTTTAGTCATTTTCAGCCCGACGATTTTGCCCGACTGCGTTTTGAAATCGGCGGCGTAGCGCCAGAGTTGATGTTTGTCAAAGGCTTTGGTGTGATGCAGACGGACGACAAGCGTGGCATAAATCTCATCGAGCATTCCGCTGAATTGATAAGTAACGAGAATCGCCGGATGCGTTTCCTGCTCCGGTCGCTCGCGGCGGAAATAAGAAGGAAAGATGAGCAACGTTCCCGCGTCGGTTCTCTCCTGCAAACACAAACCGCGCGAGACAAAAGTTTGCAGCATCGCTCGCAAAACAATATCTTCCTCAAAACGCGGCAAACGCTCTAAATCCTGATAATCAAGCTCCCCCGCCAAAACCGTTTCTTCGGCAATACAGCCGATCTCATCAATATGAGCACGAACCGAACGCACGAGAGCGCCCGCGTAAGAATTGATGCGTTCGGGCTGCAATAAAACAAAATCGCCAAACTCCAATTCCCAGACAACGCCCGAACCGGCAAGCAAACCAACTACCGCCCGCAATTCTTCAATTTCAAAACGCTCGTCAGGCAGACGCATTTCAAGCTGTTGTTTAAGCTCGGCGACGCGCAATAAAACTTTGCCTTGATCTTTGAGACGGATAATTTCATCTTTGAGCAATTTGAAAATGCGCGGCGAAATCAGGTGCGGAATGCTGTTCCAATTTATATTTTCAATAATCGTCCGGCGCAATTCTTCGCAATTTTCCCCCGTTAGTGCGCTTGTTCGCAGATAACCGGCAAATCCGCGCTCTTTAATAAATTCATTAAAGCTTATCTGGCTAACAATTAGCTCGCCTTTATCGCAACGACCGGCAACAAGCAATTTATTAAACGGACGCCGCGCCGCTTTTTGTAAATCTCTGTCCCATTGTCCAAGCCCTTCAAACGGGTTATCGCTTTGCGGATTAAAAACGAGAACCGCCAGTGAGGTTTCATCCATAAAAAGTTGGTGAATCAAGCGGTAATCGGATTGCCCAGCAAAATCCCAGAGCCAAATCTCGCGTTCAGTGTCTTCGTTACCTATATAATGCGGCAATTTTAACTGTGTTGCCCATACGCCATCAGTTGAATCTGTCTTAATATATTTACCTGCTGTCAAACGATGTGCTAAACCTGATTTGCCGACACCGCTTTCACCGACTAGAACCACTTTGGCATTGGTGTATTTCGTAACTGTTGGTTTTTCTGTATCAGGAATGTATCTTCCTGAGATTTGCCTGTTAATTTTACTGGGCACTGGTTCTTGCCAAACACGAATTGTATTATCACCAGACCCCGAAACGACAAGCTTGCTATCTTCCGCTATTGCAACTCCATAAACTAAATCGGTATGCCCTTCCAGAACATTTAGACATGCTCCACTTTTTGTATCCCAAACACGAACAGTATTATCACGAGAACCTGAGACAATAAGCCTACCATCTTTCGTTATAGCGACTCCCCAAACCCAATCAGTGTGTCCCTCAAGAACTTTTAGACATGTTCGGCTTTCAGTATCCCAAATACGAACAGTTTTATCACCTGAGGCAGAAACCACTATTTTGCCATCTCCTGTTATTGCAACACCATAAATAGGACCATTATGTCCTTCAAAAACATTATGGTGTCTAGCGCTTTGAAGGTTCCAAATACGAACCGTTCTGTCATCAGAACCTGAAACAATAAGTCTGCCATCCTTCGTTATGGCAACCCCCCAAACAGAGTGTCTGTGCCAATCAAGAACCTTAAGACATTTCCTGGTTTCAGTATCCCATAGACGAACAGTTCGGTCACTTGAGCCTGAAACAATTAGCTTACAATCATCCGTGATCGATACTCCCATAACGGGTTTGGTGTGTCCTTGAATAACTTTGAGACATTTGCCACTCGCCGTTTCCCAAACACGAATTTTTTTATCCTCCGACGCGGAAACAATTAGCCTACTGCTTGAATTTATTGCT
This sequence comes from Pyrinomonadaceae bacterium, assembly GCA_036400075.1. Taxonomy (GTDB): domain Bacteria; phylum Acidobacteriota; class Blastocatellia; order Pyrinomonadales; family Pyrinomonadaceae; genus JALZCH01. Next base: position 3,497 of record DASWLV010000179.1, on the reverse strand, counting down.
ATAGCCCGGATTCTACCAGAATGCCCCTTAAGAACTTTGAGGCATTTGCCACTTGCTGTTTCCCAAACACGAACAGTATTATCATCGGAAGCTGAAAATATCAGCTTACCATCTGAACTTAAAGCAACCGCATTTACATCGCCGGTATGTTTGTTAAGGATTTCGCTCATTTATTCTGTTTTCTCCAATTATTCACCTTAATGCCATGTTAGCTTTCTACTCTCTGTTAAAGAACAACTTCATATCAGTGAAATTGATTGAGGCAAAAGATTTTACACTAATCGGAGGGGTTCTTGAATCAGTGTGTAAGAAACGCAGCACAAATCAGTACCGCCTGCAATAGCGGGCAGTTTAACGTCCCAAGTTGAATCCTTAGAAACTTGTTTGAAAACTCGAAAAAGTCGCCAACGGCGACAAATATTAATTCCTGGCGCGAAACGCCAGGAATTAAGCAAACCATAAATCGCTCGCTGTAAGCGAGCAACAAATGAATGGTAGATCGTTCGACGTTTTCAGCGTCGGGCGTGTTTATTTGCCGTGAACCTGGCGATTCTCGCTAGGCTATACTGTTGGTCATCTTCGATGACAAAAACAATGAGTTTACGAGGTTTCAAACAGTTTCTTAACAAGAAGATTCTAGTTTGCCCACCTAAACTACCCGCTTCCGCCATCGCGGTTCTGACTTTGAGCGCAAAACGCTCTGATTTCATTTGAATAATTCCTGAAAAGCGCGACGTGTTTCGGGCGCAGGCTCGACGCCAAGCTCTTTGTTGAGCATTTCGCGCAAATTTTCAAACTGTTCTTTGACTTTCGAGCGTTTTCCCTGCGCGGCATAAACTCGCATCAGCAATCGGTGAACGTCTTCGCGGTAAGCGTCTTCGCGAAGAATTTCGCTGGCTAATTTTATTGTCTGCGACCAGTCTTTTTCTTTAAAAGCGATTTTCGCCAGCGCGTTTAGAATTCGTCCGTATTGCTCGCGGTAAAACGCGCGCTGTTCTTCAGCCCAATCGTCGTAAATGCCCGACATAAACTCGCCGCGATACAATTTATGCGCGGCGTCTAAATTTTCTCGAAACCGCGCTTCGTCGCCGTCGCGCTTGGCTGCTTCGGCTTCGGCGAAAAAGCGGTCGAAATCTTCCGTGTCAATCGAATAAGACAGTTCCGGGTTGAGCTGATAAGCGCCGTCGCGGTAAAGCAGAAAGTTTTGCTTGATGGTCTGGCGGCTGTTCAGGGCTTTGCGAATGTGCGAAATCGTCGGGTGGAAATTTTTCTCGACCGCTTCAAAATCCGATTCGCCCCAAAAAGTGTCAATCAGCGAATCTTTCTCGACGCGCCGATGCCGGCTCGTGGCGATAAAACAAAAAATATCCCGCGCCCGCCGCGTCGTCCAGGCATCGGGCGCAAACGGTTTCGACGAATCGCGGAAAATTTCGACCGGACCCAAAACTTTGAGCGTTAAATCTACGACCGGAGCGGTTGGAGAAGAGGAGAAAAGGAGTGGAGAGGAGGAAACAGTTTGCGCGCTTTTTGCCGATTTCTCTTCTCCCTTTCTCCTCTTTTCCTCTTCTAAATTCGGGCGTAAATCAACCGGCAGATGCTCGATAACATCTTCGTCCGCAAACAAAGTCGGGTAGCGCTCGATTTCGCTGCGGAGCCAGTATTCGTAATCGAAACGCGCCGCCAAATCCAGAGCGCGTTTGGCGTGCTGAAACATTTCTTTGCGCAGTCCGGCGTGGTGGCAAACCGAGGCGAGCAGAACCGACGCGGAAGCCTCGTAATAATAAAGATTTTGCGCGTGAAAATATTGCAGAATCTCTTCCAATTCCGCCGCCAGATTTTCCGTTTCGCGCTGCATCAGCCGGACGCGGCACAAGCTGAGCCGCGCCGTGTGAATGCCGATTTCGTTTTTCGCTTTTTGTCGAAACTCCAACAATCGCTCAAGCAGATTGCGCGCCGCCGCAGCATCGCCGCGCATCACGGCGAGCAAAGCACGTTCTTCGTCCAATTCTTTGGCGAGCGGGTCAATTCCGGCTTCTTCGTAAGATTTGCGCGCGCGCTCGTAATATTCGGCGGCGTGCGGGAAATCTCGTTTCTCTCGATAAAAATTGCCGTAAGACTCAAAAACTTCCGCCCGCAGAGATTTCAGATTGTAAAGCTGGCAGAGTTCCAGAGCTTTATTTAAATGCGTCTCGGCTTCCGTCAATTCGCCGCGATAAATGTACATTCGGGCGACGTTTAAATGCCCGACCGCTTCCTGCGGCAATTGCGCTGTCTGCTCGTCGCCGAGCATTCTGCGAAGCCAGCGCAAGCTCTCGCCGAAATCGCCGCGCAAACCCGCCGGAACGCCCAGATTGTGCGAAACCAGACGAACAAAACGCGCGTCGCCGCGCCGTTCGGCAGCTTCCAGAGCGAGCCGGAAATGGCGTTCAGCTCCGCTCCACGAGCCTTGCGCGATGAGACACAGACCGCGCGTGTTTTCGCATTTCATCCGCACTTCGGAATCTTCGCCGACGAGTCGCTCCGCCTGTTCCAAAAACGCGAAAGAAACGCCGCAATCGCCGCCGCGCCGAGACAGACTAGCGAGCGAATGCAGAGCTTCGGCTTCGCCTTCGGCGTCGTTTTTTTCATTGAGCAATTTAACCGCGCGGCGCAAAATATTAACCGCTTTTTCGGTTTCGCCCTGCAAACGAGCGACTTCGGCTTTGTAAATCAAAGCGCGCGGAAATTGATTTAAATTTTCTTCGGGAATGCGGTCGGAAAACATTCCGAGCGAGAGAATCGCGCCGCTCGTCAGCCAGTTTTCGCCCGCTTCGGCAATGATTTCGGCGGCTCGTTCGTAATTTTCCGCAGCCAGCAGATAAGGCGTCGCTTGTTCCCACTGCCGCCGGGCGAGAAAAAATTCGGCGATCCCGGTTCGCTCCTTCGCCACGCTGTCGCGTCCGATTTCGGTTCGCAGACGGCGGAGCAAAAAATCACGGAAAAGCGGATGAAAACGATAAACTTCGCCGCCGCCTTCGCCCGCGACGGTGACGAAAACATTTCGCTGAACAAGCGTCGGCAAAACGGCGGAGGTTCTCGCTTCGGGAAAAAGCTGGCTGCAAACATCAAGCGGCAAGCTCTCCAAAAGCGACAATTTGAGCATCAAGCTTTGCGTCTCTTCCGGTTCGCGCGCGAAAACTTCTTCGGCGAAATAATCGAAAATATCTTTTTCCGATTGCCGCAAAACGTCGGTTAAATCCATGTTCGCCGTGTGATTCGTCGAGTGCGTCTGCTCTTCGGCGACTTGCCGGATAAGCTGCAAAGCCGTCGCCCAGCCGTGCGTGCGTTTGCGGTATTCGGCAAGCTCTTCCGGCTTAAGTTCGATATTTAAAGATTTGCGAAACAAATCGCGCGTTTCTTCATCGGTAAAAAGCAAATCATCGCGCGTGATAACGAGCGCGCCGCCCTGTGTGCGGCGGCGAACGACGGCGAGCGGCGGCAAATCTCTGGTCGTGATA
>DASWLV010000178.1:0-8997 GCA_036400075.1 Pyrinomonadaceae bacterium | reverse complement strand
ATGGCAGCAAAAGCTGGCGCGGAAAGCTGCAAAAAATCAAACCAATTAAACGAAGAAATTATGAATAATCGTCGTGAATTTTTGAAAACGTTTCTCGCGGGCGGAGCCGGTTTGTTCGCCGTTCCTCATCTTGTCGCAGCCAAAGAGTTTGAATCGTCGTTTTTCTCAAACGCTTCGGCTGAAGACGCCTGGGCGCAAGTGCCGCAAATTTTGGCGCGTATCAAACCGCCAAAATTTGCGAAACGCGATTTTTCAATTTTGAAATACGGCGCTGTCGCCGACGGCAAAACCGATTCGACCGACGCTTTTCGCAAGGCAATTGAGGCTTGCAGCAAAGCCGGCGGACGAGTTGTCGTCCCGGCGGGCGTGTTTTTGACCGGCGCGATTCACTTGAAAAGCAATGTTAATCTGCACGTTTCAAAAGACGCGGTTATTAAATTTTCACAGGATACAAAAAATTATCCGCTTGTTTTCTCGCGCTGGGAAGGTATGGAATTGATGAATTATTCGCCTTTCATCTATGCCTTTGAGCAGCAAAACATTGCCGTCACGGGCGAAGGAACGCTCGACGGAAACAGCGATAATGAGCATTGGTGGTTTTGGAAAGGCAACAAACAGCACGGCTGGAAACAAGGTTTACCGACTCAAAAGCCCGACCGCGACAAGCTTTATGAAATGGTCGAAAAAGGCGTTCCGGTCGAGCAGCGCATTTTCGGCGAAGGACATTACCTCAGACCGCAGTTCATTCAGCCCTATCGCTGCAAAAACGTTTTGATCGAAGGCGTCAAAATCATCAATTCGCCGATGTGGGAATTAAATCCCGTGTTGTGCGAAAACGTCACAATCAACAAAGTCTGGATTTCGACGCACGGACCGAACAACGACGGCTGCGATCCCGAATCGTGCAAAGACGTTTTGATTAAGGATTGCTATTTCGACACGGGCGACGACTGCATCGCCATCAAATCAGGCAGAAACGCCGACGGGCGGCGACTAAAAACGCCGACTGAAAACGTCGTCATCACCGGCTGCACAATGAAAGAAGGACACGGCGGCATCACAATCGGAAGCGAGATTTCCGGCGGCGTTCGCAATGTTTTCGCTGAAAATTGCAAACTCGACAGCCCGAATCTCGACCACGCATTGCGCGTCAAAAACAACGCTTTGCGCGGCGGAGTTTTGGAGAATTTTTATTTCCGCAACATAACTGTCGGGCAAGTAGCGCACGCCGTAATCACGATTGATTTTAATTACGAAGAAGGCAAAAAAGGCAATTTCACGCCCGTGATGCGAAATTTTGTGGTGGAAAATCTAAAGAGCGGCAAAAGCAAATACGCGGTTGATGTGCAGGGATTTGAAAACGCGCCGATTTACGGTCTGCAAATCAAGGATTCAACGTTTGATAACGTCGCCAACGGCGTGGTCATCGCGAATTTAAAGGACACCGAGCTGGATAATGTCCGCATCAACGGCAAAATCGTTGAAAATCTGAGCGAAATTGCCGTAAAGATTGAGCCTCGAAAGAACAATTAAAACAGGAATTGGAAATGTCTGAATCGAAAAATATAAATCGCCGCGATTTTGTCAAAGCTGCGAGCGTCGCCGCTGCATCTGTGTTGTTGTCGAATTCATCACCCGCTTTGGCGCAGACAAACAAAAAACGTCGTTACGCCATTGTCGGAACGGGACATCGGGCGACAGGAATGTGGGGCAAGGATTTAGCTCAAAAATATTCGGAGAATGTTGAATTCGTCGGTCTGTGCGACAAAAACGGGAAAAGAGTCGAAGCGGGAAAACAGCTTATCGGTGCGGATTGCCCGACTTTTACGAATTTTGACGAAATGTGCGCGCGGGTTAAACCCGATCTTTTGATGGTGACGACTGTTGATTCGACGCATGTCGAATTTATTACCAAAGCTCTCGCCAAAGGCATTGACGTGATCACCGAAAAGCCGATGGTAACGGACGAAAAGCAGTGTCAAGCGGTTCTCGATGCAGAGAAAAAACACAAGCGCAAAATCACAGTCGCTTTTAACTATCGTTACGCGCCGAAACATCAAAAAATCAAGGAAATCATTCAGGCAGGTGAAATCGGCGAAATCACGTCGGTTGATTTTAGCTGGTATCTCGACACATCACACGGCGCTGATTATTTTCGCCGCTGGCACGGTTTTAAATCAAAAGGCGGCAGTCTTTGGGTTCACAAAGCCACGCATCATTTCGATTTGATTAATTGGTGGCTCGGCGCAGACCCCGTAGAAGTTTCGGCTTACGGCGATTTGAATGTTTACGGGAAAAACAGTCCGTTTCGTTACACGAATTGCCGACCTTGCCCGCACAAAACGAAATGTCCGTTTTATTGGGATATGACCAAAAACGAGCGTTTGATGAAGCTTTACGCCGAGTGCGAGACGGAGGACGGATATTTGCGCGACGCCTGCGTTTTCCGCGAAAACATTGACATTTACGACACGATGTCGGCGATTGTGAAATATTCAAACGGCGTCAATATGAATTATTCGCTCAACGCTCATGAGCCGATTGAAGGTTATCGGTTGGCGTTTAACGGCACGCGCGGTCGGCTGGAAGTGCGCGATTACGAGCGCCAGCCGTGGAAGGTCGAAGAAAAGAGCGAAGCCTTTTTGATTAAAAATTTCACCGGCAAACGCGAAAAAGTAGATATGCCGCAGATTGAAGGCGGACACGCGGGCGGCGACGACCGTTTGCGCGACGTGATTTTTAAAGGGGCGAAAGTGCCGGATTATCTGCGCCTGCCGGATTCACGTGCGGGCGCGATGTCCACTTTGACCGGAGTTGCGGCTCGAACGAGCGTCGAACAGAAACGCCCGGTTAAAATCTCGGAACTGATTCGGTTGTAAATCTATGAAAATATTCGGAATTTTAAGTTTAATTTTCGTTTTAAATGCTTTCACTTTCGCGCAAAAGCAGCCGATCACGGTTTATCTCGCGGGCGATTCGACGATGGCTGGGAAAAAGCCGGAAAAACGACCGGAAACCGGCTGGGGCGAAATGCTGCAAGCATATTTTGACGCGGAAAAAGTCAAAATCGAAAATCACGCCCAAAACGGCAGAAGCACGCGCACTTTTATCAGCGAAAATCGGTGGCAGACAATCGTTGATAAATTGAAAAAGGGCGATTACGTTTTTATTCAATTCGGACATAACGACCAGTCGAAGGAAAAAGTTGACCGCTATACGCCGCCCGAAGATTACCGGAAAAATCTGATTAAATTTATCGAAGAAGTCAGAGCGAAAAATGCAAATCCGGTTTTGCTGACGCCCGTAATGCGCCGCAAATTCGACGCCGAAGGAAAATTCGTTGATCAGCACGGAGTTTATCCGGGAATCGTGCGCGAAGTGGCGCGAGAATACAAAACGCCGCTAATTGATATGCACCGGACGAGCGAAAAAGTGCTCGTCAGCTACGGCGTCGAAGAGTCGAAAAAACTGTTTCTGCAATTGCAGGCGGGCGAAAATCCGAATTACCCGAACGGCGTCAACGACAACACGCATTTCAATCCGCGCGGCGCGGAAGAAATGGTGAAATTGGCTGTCGAAGGAATTAAAGAACAAAAAATCGGTTTGCGAAAATATTTGAAAAAGTAATTATGAAAATCATTTCAGGCTTTATTCTTTTGTTGTTGATTTCGGCGGTTTTCGCTCAAGCCCAGACCAAACTGATTTCAGAGCGTTTGACGGACACTTTGATGAATAGAATCTGGACGGACGACAAAACTCCGCCGGGGATTCCTGCCAAATGGACTTATGAACAGGGCGTTCAGTTAAAAGCCGTCGAGCAAATGTGGTATGCAACGGGCGATCCGAAATATTTTAATTTCATTAAAACGGGAATGGATTATTGGCTTCAGCCCGACGGAACGATTAAAGGTTATGAAATCGAGGAATACAACATTGACCACGTTACGCCCGGACGCGCATTGATGACGCTTTACCGCGTTACAAACGACCAAAAATATAAAAAAGCGGTCGAATTATTGCGGTCACAGCTCAAAACTCATCCGCGCACGAAGGAAGGCGGTTTCTGGCACAAGAAAATTTATCCAAATCAGATGTGGCTCGACGGTCTTTATATGGGACAGCCTTTTTATGCCGAGTATTCGCAAGTTTTCGGCGAAGACAACTGGAACGACATCGCAAATCAATTCGTCTGGATGGAAAAGCACGCCCGCGATCCGCGCACGGGATTGCTTTATCACGGGTGGGACGAATCAAAAGAGCAAAAATGGGCGAATAAAGAAACCGGTTTAAGCCCGCACGTTTGGGGACGCGCGATGGGCTGGTACGCGATAGCTTTGGTTGACGTTTTGGATTATTTCCCGAAAAACCATCCGCGCCGAGCCGAACTTGTAGCGATTTTAGCTCGTGAAGCCGAAGCGATTACGAAATATCAGGACAAAGACGGTCTTTGGTGGGACATCGTTGATTTTCAGGGAAAAGAGAAAAATTATCACGAATCGTCAGCGTCGGCGATGTTTGTCTATTCTCTGGCAAAAGGCGTTCGGCAAGGAAATCTGCCCGAAAAATATTTACAGGCGGCAAACAAAGGCTGGGCTGGAATTAAGAAGGAATTTATCAAGGGAACCGCAGACGGAAATCTCGATTGGGAAGGAACGGTTTCGGTTTCAGGTCTTGGCGGAAAACCGTATCGCGACGGCAGTTACGATTATTATATGAGCGAAAAGCTCCGCACGAACGATGCGAAAGGCTTAGGTCCGGCAGTAATGGCTGCGATTGAAATGGAAAACCTCGAACGAGGCAGAATCGGCGCGGGCAAAGTTGTGATGCTGGATGATTATTTCAATCACGAAGTCCGCAAAGACGGCTCGGTTTGGCATTACAAATGGAATGAAAAAAATCATCCGGGTTATTACGCCTGGGGCAAGCAGTTTGAATCTTACGGCGCGGCTCTCGACACGCTTTCCGCCGCACCGACTGCTGCAAATCTAAAAAACGCGAGCGTTTACATAATTGTTGACCCGGACACGGAAAAAGAAACCGAAAAGCCGAATTTTATTTCGCAAACTGACGCTAAAAATATTGCCGATTGGGTGAAATCGGGCGGCGTTTTGGTTTTGATGGGAAATGATTTCGGCAACGCCGAGTTTGATAATTGGAATAATCTCGCCCGACAATTCGGCGTCGAATTTAACAAGGACAGCAAGCTGCGAGTCCAAAACGATCAATACGAGCAAGGCAGAGTCATTGTCGCGGAAGGAAATTTGATTTTTAAAAGCGCGCGCGAGCTTTATTTGAAAGAAATCTCGACGCTGACGCTTTCCGGCAATGCGAAACCGATTCTCGAATGGAACGGCGATAAAGTTATGGCGGTTTCAAAACACGGCAAAGGAACGGTTTTCGCGCTCGGCGATCCTTGGCTTTACAATGAATATGTTGACGGGCGCAAAATGAACGGATTGTTTCAAAATCATCAGGCGGCGCGGGAATTGAGCGCGTGGTTGTTAAATCAAGCAAAGAAATAATATGAAATCAAAATATATCTTCGGAATTCTATTTTTAACTTGCGCCTCTGCCTTTGTCTCCTTCGCCCAGACGCGGCAGCCGGCAACGCCGATTCGTCCGTTTATAGTAAAAACGGCGCAATCGCTTGCGGATTTGGAAAAATCTTTGCGAAACGAAAACAAAACGGAAGATTTAACCGGCGGAGAAGGAACGCAATTGCGCGTCGCAGTGCAGCACGACAAAAAACGAGACACGTCGGAAGCTGAATCGCACGATGATTCCGACGATGTTTATTACGTTCTGGAAGGGGCGGCGCAATTAACGCTCGGCGGAAAACTGGAAAATCCGCGCGAAGCTTCGGCGGGCGAATGGCGCGCGGGGCGCATTGTCGGCGGGCAAACATTTGAAATCAAAAAAGGCGATTTGATCGTCGTTCCGCGCGGCACGCCGCATCACCGGGTTAATTCTCGCGGAAAAGAATTCTCGCTGATTTTAATCAAGATTTTCGCCGAACCGCTCCCCGCCGCGAACAAGAAACCTTAATTTCTGCGGCTAAACCGGCGAAAAATTAAAAAACGAATTTCGGCAAATCTTGAATTGAGCAAACGGCTGCCGTATCTTTAAGATTGATCCTGACTTTTCAAAAACTGCTCAAACGAAATGTCCGAGACAAACATATTTAAATTTATCGAAGGCGAGCGGCACGGCACAACCAGCGAAGAAGTCGTGCAGCAATTGCGCGAAATGATTCACAGAGGCGAGCTGCGACCGGGCGACCGTCTTCCGCCGGAACGAGATTTAGCGAAGCTTTTGGGAGTTTCGCGTCCGACTTTGCGCGCCGGAATCCGCACTTTGGCTGCTGTCGGCATTTTGCAATCGCGTCAGGGCGCGGGAACTTTTGTCGTTGAAGCCGATATTTCACCGGCACTCGACGCCAATCCTTTGCGGATGATGGCGTCTCTGCACGGCTTTTCCAATGATGAAATGTTTGAAGCCAGAATCGCGCTCGAAATGGCGATTGCCGGACTCGCCGCTGAACGCGCTACGGGCGATCAATTGGCTGCAATGAGCGAAGAAGTCGCCGAAATGTTTGCCGCGCTCAACGAGCCGGAAGAATATCTCGTCCACGATATGCGCTTTCACCAAACGATTGCCGCCGCTTCCGGCAACCGTATTTTGACCGCGCTGATGAATATGGTGGCGACGATTTTGTTTGAAACGCGTAGCAAAACAGTGCATCGCGCTTTGGATTTAAAAGAATCTGCCGATATGCACCGCCAAATTTACCGCTGCATTCGAGACCGCAACCCCGAATCCGCCCGCGACGCAATGCGCGAGCATCTTTTACACACGAAAAAGGCGCAGGAATCGGAGCTGATGAATCATCCGTCGGAGAACGAAAACAACTCAAACGGCGACGGCGCAAAAGCGAAAGTCGTTAAAAAGATAAACAAAAGTTAATAGAAAATTTTCTGAAATTTGTAAAAATTCCAATTGTTTATCCGGCTGGTGCATAACCGTTAAATTAATGCAGGCTTAGGTTTCGTATGTTCAAAAAAGTCGTGCTTGTAAGTCACATCCAACTATTTGTTGGTGTTATGCCATAGCTTTAAGTGGTCTTCTTGCTATATGAATTCACGTAAGTAATAATTTGACCGCTAGTATTGAACAGAAACAAAATAATTATGCGGAAAATGATAGCTTTTGGTTGGTATGGCGGCAAATATAGTCACCTTGATTGGCTTCTGCCGCTTCTTCCAAAAACTACGCATTACTGCGAGCCGTTCGGTGGTTCAGCAGCCGTTTTAATTAACCGCGAACCCGCACCGGTTGAGACTTACAATGATATATACGGCGAGGTCGTGAATTTCTTCCGGGTATTGCGCGAGCAGAAAGAGGAGTTGATTGAAGCTATTGGATTGACTCCTTTTTCACGCGCGGAATTTAAGGCGGCAATCAAAGATGACTCGGCAAAACTTTCTGAGTTAGAACGCGCGCGGAGATTTTATATTCTTGCTCGGCAAGTGAGAACAGGATTAGCGCAAAAAGCCAGTGCCGGAAGGTGGGCACACTGTCTTTTGACAAGCCGCGCGGGGATGGCGGGCGCTGTATCTCGATGGCTCGGAGCGGTAGAAGATTTGCCGCTTATTGCTCAAAGACTGCTTCGCGTGCAAATAGAAAATGCTCCCGCCATTGAAGTTATAAAGCGGTATGATAGCAATGAAACTCTTTTCTATTGCGACCCGCCGTATCCGCACGAATCGCGCGGCGATTCGAATGCTTATGCCAATGAAATGAGCGACAATCAGCATCGTGAACTCGCCGAAGTGTTACATAGTATTAAGGGCAAAGTCGCAATATCCGGTTATAAATGCTCTTTGATGGAAGAGCTTTATGGTGATTGGCAGTTTGTAGAGTCCGAGGAAAAAGTTATTCACTCAGTAAAACAGGTACGGCGGGAAATCTTATGGACGAACTACGAATTACCTGAAAATATCAAATGGAACACGGAAAAACATCTCCGACAAGCATCCTTGATTTAGCATACCAACGAGCATCTCAAAACTTGGCTAATTCGCTTGTAGAGAATTCTGACATCAGGGACGACGTTGAGTTTGTCTGTCGCTGTTCTAACCTCGCCGGGACTCGCTTTTTAATGGCTTGTCTGACCGCAAAACTTTCAAATCCGTCTTTTGACATCCGCAAACCCTACACCGAGATCGGCGGCGAAGGAATATTTTCGGGGCGTCATTACGATGAAACTTATGTTGCTCCATTTGCTTTTAAACATAAATTACCCGTCAATCCGACGACAAGTTTTCTGACCCCTGCCTTTAGAACAAATAAAACCATTATCGAACCGGGAGTTTCGCTAATCGGGCGACCGAAAAAGCTTTATGACAAAATAGTTGATTTAATAACGACGGTTTATTCGGGTAGAATTTCGCCCGAAAATTTGCTTGCTGAAATAATTCGTTGGCTGTTGATAGTAAGAGACGAAAGAAAACAACGATTAGAAACACTTTCTGCTTCGCTGGAAACAACGAAAGGCGATTCAGCGCTTCCGGCTGAAAGTATTGTTATTTTAATTCAACAACACATGCGTTTGCCTAAATCATCGCGGCTGCCTGTTTTAGTCGTTGCAGCGGCTTATCAGGCATCGCAAGAATATATCGGAGAACAATATTTGCCGCTTGAAGGGCATAATGCAGCGGACAAACAAACCGGCGCTTTTGGAGATATTCAAATTTTTCTGAATGACGATAGTAATGTCGTAACCGTTTACGAAATGAAAGCGAAAAGGATTACAAGAGAAGACATAGAAATCGCTTTGCAGAAGCTAGCGTCAGTCGCTCAGAACATTGAGAATTATATTTTTATTACAACTGATTTAATCGAATACGATGTAAAAGAATATGCTTCAACAATGCATACGAGAGCCGGCGTTGAGTTTGTCATCTTGGACTGCATTGGATTTCTTCGACACTTTTTACA
>DASWLV010000177.1:0-5930 GCA_036400075.1 Pyrinomonadaceae bacterium | reverse complement strand
TTCCCTTCTTCGACGTTGGTGCCTTCGAGACGAACGACGACCGGAACTTTGACGCCGAGATTTCGCCCGGCTTCGACCACGCCGCGCGCGACCATATCGGTTCTGACGATTCCGCCGAAAATATTGACCAGAACGGCTTTGACGTTTTCATCCGCAAGCAGAATGCGGAACGCCTGTTCGACTCTCTCCTGCGATGCGCCGCCGCCGACATCGAGAAAGTTTGCCGGTTCTCCGCCCGCGATTTTAATAATATCCATCGTCGCCATCGCCAGCCCCGCGCCGTTGACCATACAGCCGATGTTTCCGTCGAGCTTGATGTAATTCAAATCAAAGTTCGAGGCTTCGATTTCAAGCGGCTCTTCTTCGCCCAAATCGCGCAAATCCGCGTAGTCTTTATGCCGAAACATCGCATTGTCATCAAAATTCACTTTTGCATCGAGAGCAATTAAACGATTGTCTTTCGTCAGCAAAAACGGGTTAATTTCGAGCAGGCTGGCGTCTGATTTTTCATAAGCCTCATACAGCGCCAGCATAAATTTGACCGCCTGATTGATCAATTCGCTCGGTATTCCCAATCCGAAAGCGAGTTGGCGCGCTTGAAACGGGCGCAAGCCGACCGCCGGATCAATATATTCTTTTAAAATCTTTTCCGGCGTTTCGGCGGCAACTTCTTCGATGTCCATTCCGCCGGCTGTCGAAGCCATAAAAACGTTTCTGCCGGTTTGCCGGTCAAGCGTAATCGCCAGATAAAACTCTTTATCAATCGGCAAGCCTTCTTCGATTAAAATCGTTTTGACCTCGCGTCCTTCGGGTCCGGTCTGATGCGTGACGAGCTGCATTCCGAGAATGTTCGAGGCGATTTCTTTTGCCTCTTCCGGCGATTTCGCCAATTTGACGCCGCCGCCTTTTCCGCGCCCACCCGCGTGAATCTGCGCTTTGACGACGACAACCTCAGTTCCCAATTCTCTCGCCGCCGCTTCGGCTTCTTCGGGCGTCCGCGCGACAATTCCGCGCGGCACTGGAACGCCGTAAGTTTTTAAAATTTCTTTGCCTTGATATTCGTGTATCTTCATAAAATTTGACGCATTTTGAAAAATGTGGAAAAACGTTTTCGAGTTTAGCCTGTTCGACAAAAAAAAGGCAAAATTAAACCGGGAAACCGCGCCGAAACAAACATTCTGGCGCAATTTCCCGGCTCATCAAGACAAAAACTCAATTACGGAACATAAGCTGCCGGAGCAGGCTTATCGTTTGTCGTTCCCCATTGAATCCCTAAGAAACCGGACGTGCTTCTCAAAACATACCAATTTCCGCTTTCCGGTCTGAAAACGGCAATGTCAGCGCGCCCGTCTCCGTCGTAATCCGCCGCGACGGGAATGTCAGTCGAAACGCCCCAACGCATCGCGCCGTAATTTGTCGCCGGATCGGTCGAAGTGTACCAGGTAGCGGTTGAAGGGCGGAACACGGCAACTTCGGCTCTGCCGTCGCCATTGAAATCTGCCGGAGTAGGCACATCTTCCGCCAGCCCGAAACGAATCGGTAAAATCTGATTATCCGAGCTTCTCAAAATGTACCAGGTGCCGTTTGAAGGGCGGAAAACCGCAGCGTCCTGTCGTCCGTCGCCGTCGTAATCGGCTGCCGCAGGTTTGTCTCCGCTCACGCCCCACGCAATTGTGCGGAAATCAACTCCGGGCTGCGAGCTTGGGCGATAAAAGAAATAGCTTTGCCCGCCGGTCAGAGAACCGTCTCGATAAACCGCTAAATCCGCTTTGCCGTCGCCGTCAAAATCCGCCGCAACCGGCTTGTCACCTACCGCGCCGAATTGTTCCGGTCGAAAACTGTTTGACGAGCTTTGTTGAATATAAAAATAAGCTCTGCCGCCCGCTCCCGGTACGTTTTCGCGGAACACGGCGATGTCGGTTCGTCCGTCGCCGTCGTAATCAGCCGGTGCGATCAAATCGCCGGCAGCACCGAACTGAGCGGCGGTGAAAGAATTGTTTGAGCTGTTTAAAATGTACCAGGTCGAGTTTGACGGTCGGAACACTGCGAAATCCGCCCGTCCATCGCCGTCGAAATCAAACGGAGTTCGTCGTGCCGTGTTTGAATTTAAAAGTCTCACAACACCGATTCGAGAATTATTGTTTACGCGCGTAAAATTGCCGCCAAGCAGAATCGCGCCGTCCGTTTGCAGCGCAACGTCGTAAACATAGAGATTTGCCCCGCTCCCGACGTTAAATAACGTATCGAGCGAACCGTCAGAATTCACGCGGGCATAACGGCGGCGCGGCGTATTGTTCAAAACGGTAAATTCGCCTCCAACTACAATTCTGCCGTCGGCTTGGAGAGCGACGCTATGGACAAAGTAATTGGCGTTGGCGACAAATCCGTTGTCGAGCGAACCGTCGGCGTTAAGACGCGCCAGATAACCGCGATTCGCTCCGTTGACGGCGGTAAACATTCCGCCGATGATAATTTTGCCGTCCGGCTGCAAAGCGATGGTTTCGATCGTGTTGTTCGCGCCGCCCGGCGGATTAAACGAAGCGTCGAGCGAGCCGTCTGCGCCGAGTCTGGCAATTCTCCCGCGATTAACTCCGTTAACTTGCGTAAAGCCGCCGCCAATCAGGATTTTACCGTCCGGCTGCAACAAAATATCTTCAACAGTGCTGTTTGCCGTAGCGTTAAAGGAGGTATCGCGCGATGTGTCTGTGTTAAAGCGAACGATTCCGCTGTCGCTTCCCACTAAAATCTTTCCGTCCGGCTGCACGACTATCGCCCAAACCCTCCCTGAGAAGTTATAGGAGTTAAATTGAGCCGTTGAATCAATCGAACCGTCCGTGTTCAAACGCAACATTCCAAAATTCCCGCCGATTAAAATCTTGCCGTTCGACTGCAATGCTATTGCAAATACGGCGGCGACTCCGCAACAAGGAATATTGCCGGCATTAAAGCTCGTGTCAACTGTTCCGTCCGCATTTAAGCGAGCCAAAGTATCGCGCGGCACTTCGTTGACCGCGTCGAAATTTCCACCGATTAAGATTTTGCCGTCCGGCAGCGGCAGAACGTCGTAAACTGTCCCATAGCTGCTGAAACTGACGACGCCGAATGAAGCGTCGAGCGAGCCGTCCGTGTTGAGCCGTTTAACATCTCGACGGTTTATCACCGTCCCGGCTGGCGAAAGGCTATCGGAAACAATGACTTTACCGTCGGATTGAACTTTAACGTCCCAAACGTTGGTGTTATTTTCCGCCGGTACATAATTAAAATTGGTATCGAGCGAACCATCAGCATTTAGACGAGCGACGCGGCGACGATTTATTCCATTAAATGTATTAAAAACGCCGCCGACAACGATTTTACCATCGGGCGCTACGGCAATTCTCGAAACCGTGTTGTCGAATCCCGCGCCGTTTTGATTAAAAGAGGCGTTGAGCAATCCGTCCAGAGTGATTTTGGCAATTTTTCCCTGAGAAAAGCCATTGTATTGAGTAAAACCGCCGCCGATTAAAATTTCTCCGTTTGGCAAAACGACAATAGAGTTGACCGCGCCGTTAATCGTGTAACCAAATTCGCCCGTGCCGTTTGCGCTTCGCCGCTGCAAAAAAACGCTCCCGCCGACCAAAATCCGGTTGTCCGGCAGCACAGCCAGATCCATTACGCCGTCCGGTCCGTCATAATAAAACGAAGTGTCGGGCGAACCGTTCGGGTTGAATAAAGCGACGTTGCGAAATCTGGTATTGCCGCTGTTGTCGTCATAGGTAAACGTCCCGGCGGCAAAGATTTTCCCGTCCGCTCTGATTTCAATATCGTTGACGGTTCCGTTTATTCCGCTGGTGACGAATGTTTCGGTTACGAAAGTATTATCAATTGTGCCGTCCGCGTTTAAGCGAGCGATGCTTTTGTGTAAAGCGTCGCCGACGCTGGTAAAGCTGCCGCCGATCAGGATTTTCCCGTCCGGCTGAATTTTAATCGCATTAACCAAACCGCCGTAAAATGATCCGATAATGTCGGCATTCAGGTTAAAGGAGGTGTCGAGCGAGCCATCCGTATTGAAACGGGCGATTCCGCTTCGTTCTACTCTGTTGGCAATCGTAAAATTCCCGCCGACCAGAATTTTCCCGTCCGGCTGAATAGCAATGACTCTGCCGGAACCGCCGATTTTTTGAACCACAGGGTTAAAAGACGGATCAACTTCGCCCGCCGCTTTTGCAGAAACGACGGCGAACAGGAAAACGAACAAGATTGAAAGAAATTTTACCGAGAGATTGATTTTCGTTGTTTTATTTAAAGAGATTTGCTGAGACATTTTGTCTCCTTTCTCGCGTGACGAGCGAATTAATTTTTACGGCTTGGCTGAAAGTTAAAAAAGGCAATGCTTTTCGGCATCGGGCTTTATCAAAAATATATCATATTTTTCGCGGCAAGACTATTAAATTATTATTTCATAGTCAATTAGAAAGCCCACCAGCCACGCGTGAACTGCGTCGTAAAAAGCGACAGAAAGAGCAGCGACCAAACGGTAAGGAGAACGTTCGCCCACCAATTACGCCGCGCCGCCAGAGCCATTAAGATAAACAGCGGAAAAAGCGTCAAAGTGTAGCGCGGGACGCTTTGAATGAACGAAGTGCTGACGAAAAGCAGCCAGTTTAAAACCATCCAGACGCGGTAAGAAGCGCGCAGTGTTTGCCAACCGATGATTGTCCCCAGCAATCCGACGGCGACGAAAAGCAATTCCTGAAAGCCGTGCATTTGCAGTCCCGAAGGCGATTTGTAATAAAGCATTTCGTATGCGCCTTTAAAACCGCTCCACGGCAGCGACAAACGCCTGCCCCAAAACTCTCGCTGCAAATCGAGAAACATCAGCGGATTTCCCGCAACCGCGTAATTCAAACCCAAATAAGCAGCGAAACCAGCCGGAATCAAAATCAAAAACAGCCATTTCGGATTGAATTTTCCGGTTTCCCGCCGCTCATTCCAGACTTCGAACAAAATCGCAAAGCACAAAATCAGCCCGTTGATTCTGGTCAAACAAGCCAGACAGCCCAAAATCCCCGCAACCAGCCATTTTCTTTTGCGCGCCGCCAGAAAACAGCCCACCGTCAAAGCCAGAAACGTGCTTTCGGTGTATGGAATATGCAGAAAAAAGGCGGTCGGAAAAATGAACAAAAACAAAACGGCAAGCTGCGCTGTTTTTTCCGAAAAATCGAGCCGCACCAATTCTCTGAAACACAAACCGAGCGCGACAGACGCGATTGCAGAAACCAAAAACGCGCTCGCCAGATAGCTTTTGGTGAAAACCGTAAAAAAAGCGACGAGCAGCGGATAAAACGGAAAGAAAACCAACTGAAAACGGTCTTCGCCGCCCGCCGCGTAACCGTAATGAGCTATGCTCAAATAACTTTTCGCGTCCCAGTGATTCCAGATGCCGAGCGCCGTCGTCAAATCATTCACGGGCTGGTCGGCAGCGATTTGGTGGCTTTGAATTGCGAACAGCAAAATCAGAATTTTAATTATCAAAACAATCCCGATAACTCTCGCATCGAGCAAACCGTATCTTTTTAAAAACTTGTTTGTTTTTCGCATATTTGCGCCGTTCTGTTGTTATGAGTAAATGCCGAATTGCTCGTTTTTTCAACCTTTGCCGTTTGATTACCGAATCCGCTCTTGCGTCTCACGGCAGTCTGGCTTAAACTTCCGTTTCACCTGAAGTCTAATCCGCAAGTTCTTTGCGCCATCAGTCTCTTCAAAACGACTTCAGGCAAAATTCTTTAATCTGAAAGGAGATTTTTGCCGTTTATGAAAGCCTATCTAACAGAAAATATTCGCAATATGGCTGTCATCGGACACGGCGACGCGGGTAAAACCCAGTTTGTCAGTTCTCTGCTCCATATCGCCGGAGCCACGCAGCGTTGGGGAAAAGTTGACGAAGGAAC
>DASWLV010000176.1:0-2402 GCA_036400075.1 Pyrinomonadaceae bacterium | reverse complement strand
AGAATTATTTTCGCCGGCAATACGGATTTGAAATAAAAGCCGCAACAGAAACACGACCGTCAGGGAGTGTGTAAAATTGCACACTCCCTGACGGTCGTGTTTCTGTTGGGAAAAATTATGGATTTAGCAGCGATAAAACAGGCGAGCGAGAGAATCAAGCCGTTCGTTAAGCGCACCGGACTCGAACGAAGCGAGGCGCTCAGCCGACTTTTGGGAACAAACGTTTTCGTCAAGCTCGAATTGTTTCAAAAAACCGGCTCGTTCAAAGTTCGCGGGGCTTTCAATAAATTATTGAGCTTGTCGGAAGCGGAAAGACGAGGGGGTGTAGTCGCTGTCAGCGGTGGAAATCACGCGCAGGCAGTCGCTTATGCCGCGAGCGTTTTGGGAGTTGACGCCGTTATCTTAATGCCGGAAACGACTCCGCAAAATTACCTCGATGCGGCACTCGGATACGGGGCGAGAATAGAATTGCTGCCGACTATTGCTGCCGCTTTTGCCGAGCTAGAGCATTATCAAGCCGAAGGACGCGTTTTAGTTCATCCGTTTGACGACCCGCTCGTGATTGCAGGGCAGGGAACAATCGGTTTGGAAATTCTGGAAGATTTACCGGAAACGACCGATGTTTTTGCAAGCATTGGCGGCGGCGGGATGGCGGGCGGCGTTTCGATTGCAATTAAAGCGCTCAAACCGGAAGCGCGTGTTTGGAGCGTAGAAACCGAGGGCGCTGATGCGATGTCGCAAGCGCTCGACGCCGGACAAATCGTAGAGCTTCCGGCGATTACTTCGATTGCCAAAACTCTCGGCGCGCCTGCGGTTTCGCTTAGAACTTTGCGATTGACCCAGGAAAATATCGAAAGCGTAACAGTCGTTTCCGACCGCGAAGCCGTCGAAGCCCTGAGATTTATTCTCGAACGACTGAAAGTTTTGACCGAACCGGCTTCGTCTTGCACGCTGGCGGCGGCTTTGCGTTTAAAAGATCAATTCAACCCGAACGACAACATAGTTTTAATTTTGTGCGGCGGCAATCTTTCGCTGAGCGATTTATGCCGCTACAGCAATTTATGAAAATTTTAATCACGGGCGCAGCCGGACTCGTCGGCAGAGCGACCGTTAGCTATTGCCAATCAATCGGCGACGAAGTTATTCCAACCCGGCACGAAGATTTGAACATTGCCGACCGCGAATCTGTTTTTGCCTTTTTGCAGCGTGAAAAACCCGATTCGGTCATTAACTGCGCGGCTTGGACAAACGTTGACGGCTGCGAAACGGACGACGAAAGAAATCGGGCGGCGAATGCTTACGGCGTGGAAAATTTGGCTCTAGGTTGTCGCAAGATCGGCGCAAACCTCGTAACGATTTCGACCGATTATGTTTTTGACGGCGCGCATTCCGGCTATTACACGCAGCGCGACGACCCGAATCCGCTGAGCAAATATGGAGCGGCAAAGCTGGCGGGCGAACGTCTGGCGCAAGCGGCGCTCGCGCGGGCAATCGTCGTTCGCAGTGGCTGGATTTTCGGCGAAGGGGGCAGGAATTTTTTGAGTCAGGGCGTTGGACTGCTGCTCGCCGGAAAATCAATCACGGCGATTAACGACACATTCGGCACGCCGACTTACGCGGCGGATTTAGCGCGCCGTTTGCGCGAGCTTGCCGAAGCCGATTTGCCGGGTATTTACCACGTTGTAAATTCCGGCGAAGGGACGACCTATGCCGGATTCCTACGCACGGTTCCCGGCGTCAGAGTCGAGCAAGTTGCCGATACTTTGAGCGCGTCGCTGCAGCGTCCGGCTGCGCGCCCCGATAATTCCAAACTGCGTTGTTTGATTTCGGAAAAATTGGGATTCGAGCCTTTGCCGGATTGGAAAACTGCTTTGAGCGATTTTGCGGAACAAAAAAAACGAGGCTTATGAAAGCCTCGTTTTTTTTGAATTGAAAATCTATTACGATTTCTTTGTTCCGTTTCCGTTCGTGCTGCCGTTTCCGTTAGAGGCAGCTTCATCGTCGTTGTAGGTGTAATAATAACTGTAACCGTAGCCGTAATAGCCGTAGTCAACCGAGTGCCGTTTCAAACCGTTCAACACAACGCCGTAGATGCGCGAGCCGACTCCGGTCAGGCGTTGTCTGAAGCGTTTGATCATATGAATCGAACTCTTACCGACCATCGCCACGATAATCACGCCGTCAACCAGAGTCGAAAGAATCACCGCGTCGGTAAAGGAAATCGCGGGCGGCGAGTCAATAATGACGTGCTTGAAATTGCTTCGCAAAAAGTCTATCAAGTTTCGCATCTCGATTGAGCTTAACAATTCCGCCGGATTCGGCGGAATTGGACCGCTGGTGACGATTTTCAAGTTCGGCAGCTTGTCGCACTCTTTGATCAATTCGCTCGTGTTGCGCTCGCC